>NZ_JABUEX010000021.1:0-47406 GCF_013314835.1 Syntrophothermus sp. | reverse complement strand
CATCCTGAATTGCTCGTCTGCGTTAATCAGCGTCCAATAAATATCTGTGTTAATCTGTGCCCCATCTGCCCGGCACTCAGCTGACTGAAGTTGTAACATGACAGTAGCTCCCGAAACGCTAGTCGCTAATCAAGATTTAAGCTGAGTGCCGGGTCTGTGGCTAAAAAGGAAAGGTGGGGCGGAGTGAGCGAAGGGACCAAACGAGAAAGGATACTAGAGGCGGCAGTGGCCGTGTTTGCCGAAAAGGGCTACCATCAGGCTCGCATCGAGGAGATAGCGGCCCGGGCGGGAGTCGGCAAGGGCACGGTCTACGAGTATTTTGCCAGCAAGCTCGAGCTGTTCCAGGAGATGTTCCGGGCGGTTTTGGGGAGGTATTACGAGCGTCTCCAGTCAGTCAGGGAAGAGGGGCTGACGGTAGTCGAGCGGTTGCGGCTCCTCTTAGAACTTCACTTGGACTTCATTTCCCAAAACGCGAGATTCGCCCGGGTAGCCTTTGCGGACGGTGTAGGCTATGACCAGGAATTGGCCTTTTGGATATACGAACAGCGGAAAGCCAAGCTGGAACGAATGCGGGCGCTTTTCGAGGAGGGTATCGACCGGGGTGAGTTCCGCCCGGTGGATGCCGCGATTGCCGCCTCCATTTTTATCGGGGCCATGACCTCACTCATCGTGCCCATCGTTATGGAGTGCCAGGAAGCTGATCCCTCGAACCTGGCTCGGGAGGCTATGGACATACTGATGAAAGGGCTTGAGGTTTAGCTCGTTGGCGGCAGGCATAGATTGCAGTATACTTTAAGAGAGACATAATGGCGGGTGGTTAACATGAATACCGTGCAGCTAACGGAAGAGCTTTTGAGGGAGCTGACTCGACTGTCGCCAGAGATGCAGCAATTGGTTCTTGATTTTGCTCGCAGGTTGGCTTCGTTTCCTCAAGAAGGGGTCTCCGGGAATGACCTTATACGGTTTGCGGGAATTTTGAGCCCAGACGAGGCTGGTGAGATAGAACGAGCAATTGAAGAAGGATGCGAGCAGGTGGATCCCAGTGAGTCGATAGAAGGCTTGAAGTTGGAAAAGTGGTAAAAGCTATGAAAGCGAGGGTGGCTATGCGGGCGATGATTATGGCAGCCGGGGTTGGGTCCCGGCTGATGCCGCTTACGGCCGAGATTCCGAAGCCGATGGTTCCAGTCGCCAACCGGCCGGTGATGGAAAACATTTTGGGTGTGTTACGCCGGCACGGGATTACGGAGATAATCGCCAACCTGCACTGCCACGGGCCGGTTATTAAGGAGCATTTCGGTGACGGGGCGAGCTTCGGGGTGAGCCTTCTCTACTCGGAGGAGAAGGAACTCCTGGGGACCGCCGGAGGAGTGCGCCGGTGCGAATGGTTTTTGGGCGACACTTTCGTGGTTATGAGCGGTGATGCCCTGACGGATGTGGACCTGACAGACCTGGTGGAAGCCCACAAAAGGAACGGCGCGCTTGCTACCATTGCCCTGCGGGAGATGGACGAGGTGGAACACTACGGGGTCGTCATCGTAGGCGAGGACGGCTTCATTCAGAGTTTTCAGGAAAAGCCGCGCCGGGAAGAGGCCTCAAGCCGGTTGGTTAACACGGGGATCTACGTGTTTGAACGGGAGATTTTCGATTACATACCCGAGGGTGAGTTTTACGACTTCGGGCGGCAAGTGTTTCCACACCTGGTTCGCATACGGGCGCCTTTTTACGGACACGTCATCGACCGGTACTGGTGCGACGTAGGTGACGTCGACGCCTACCGCCAGGCCCACAGGGATGTGCTCGAAGGCAGGGTGAATTATCCCACAGAAGGGCAGCTTTTGCAAGGCACCCTGGGGGTCACGAGTATCCTGTTGGGCGAAGGGGTGGAGCTCGGGCGCGGGGTAACGCTCAAGGGGTGCGTCGTTATCGGGCCTCGCTGCCGCGTCGGGGATAGGGCGGTGCTTCAGGACGTTGTAATTTGGGAGGATACGGTGATAGAGGCGGAAACGGTTATTACAGGTTCGGTTATCGGCAGCCGCTGCCGCATTGGCCGCGGAGCTGCGGTCGGTCCAGGTGCGGTGATCGGCAGTCGTTACCAAGTGCACGAGGGGACAATTGTTCCTGAGAACGCCCGCCTCATGCCTCCAAGGTGAATCCAGGCGACGGAATGACGAGCGCGCAGCGAAGGCGGTTCTGGTTTTGCATGGCACGATGTGCAAAACCAGAACCGCCCTTGTTTGCGTAAAGTGTCAGCAGCCGTTTGCTGCCATAAACGCCTTAACCTCGGAGATGAATTGCCTGATGTCGTCCAGGTCGTGCTGAAGGATCTGGTATAGCTCTTCATCTGTCACATGGTGATAGAAGTGTACCAGACGGTTGCGGTAGCCTGCCATCTCAAAGAGCTTGGCGCCCAATTCCGCGGTCACTATTTGCCGCTTTTGCAGGCCCGAAGCTATGGATTTGTACTCGGCTGCCAGGTCAGTTTCACCTAGCTTCGACAGCAGGTGGCGGCCGATGTCGAACATGGCTTCTAGAGCTCGCCGGAGGTAGCTTTCGGCAGCGGCTGCTTGATCCGAGCCGGGAAACTGTCCCGGTTCAATCCGGCTGTAGGATTCCAGCCTCTTAAGGGCATCGCAGATAAAAGACAGGCGCTCATATACTAAGGTTTTGTTAATCATGGCTTCCCCCTTAAAATTCGGATAGCTTTTCTTCGTAGAATTTCTCGAGTACCCACCGGAAATCGGCGGCGCGGCGTAAAATAGACATTTCGTAATTTTCTCTGAACTCTTCCGATTCTGCGTAAACGCATTGTCCACGAGCTACGGCCTCGAGCTGGAAAACCGAGTGGTTTTCCTGAAGGAAGGTGAGGTCAAGCCGGAACGGCCGGAATAGCTCTTCCAGTTCGTTGTAGATCCGGGCGTACAGCTTAGCCCGCGGATAGGCAGGAGGCAACCCGCCTTTGATGACTACTCCCACGTCTATGTCACTCAGCGCGTCCCGCGGTTCACATTTTTCTCCGGACAGGAGGGCAAGACCTTGATCTTGTTGGGAGCCGAAGAGGTATAATAAAGCCACGCCGTATTTGCGGCAGATTTTGCTCAGCTTTTCGTATCTGCGCACCTGGCCTCACCTCAAGTATAGATTACATCAACAGTGGTCGGTTTGGTGATCCTACAATCGGACACCTGTTTTGATTGTACCACTGGATGAGATTGGCAACAAGGGGCCGGGCTGGATGGCGGGCAGGAATCAAGAGTGCTGGCAGCGAATAACCAACCGCGGGATTGTATTATGTAGACGCTGATTCGCGCAGACATGATAATTGTAATAATGGTTTCACCGCTAACAGGTGGACTATACGCCTCGGGCACAGCATCTGGGGGTCGTTTTCAATTTGAGCACTATATATATAAGATATAAGCGAGCGCCTCTAGGTAAACTCAAGAGATTGTGCGCCGATATCATAAATTTGTTTTATTCTATTTCAAATCTGCGTTAATCAGCGTCATATCAAAACCGGGAGGTGGATGGCATGGAGAGGAGTTTGGTGGAGAAGGCGAGGGAACTCTTAAACCGGAACCTGTTGACCACGACTCTGAGCACGGTCGATAAGGAGTATAATGTCAACGTGGCCGTCATTACGGTGGTGGAGATGGTCGACGACGAGACGATACTCTGCGCCCGGTTCGGGGCCGAGCAGACATACGCGAACCTGAAGGAGACGGGCAAAGGAGTCTTCATGGTACTGGTGACCGACGAGCAGGGGAGAAAAGACGGGGTCCGCGTCTATGTGGAGCTGGCCGAGGATTTGACCGAAGGGCCTTATTACGACCGTATCAAAGCCAGGCTGGAAGCTACCCCTTACCGGGATTTCCCGCTCAAAAACTGCCTGGTGTTCAAGATTATAGGGATTGCTCCAATCTCGACGCTGAGGAGATAGAGCCACAGACCCGGCACTCAGCTTAAGTCTTGGTCAGCGACTAGCGTTTTCGGGACTAAATGGCATGTTGCGATGTCGTCCAGCTGAGTGCCGGGTCTGTGGCTGAAGTAACAGGAGGGTTTGTGTTGCGGAACAAAGTCATGGTAGTATTTGGAACCAGGCCGGAGGCCATCAAGATGGCCCCGGTAGTCAAGGCATTGCAGGCGATGGAGCAGCTGGAGGTAAGAGTAGCGGTGACCGCCCAGCACCGGGAGATGCTGGACCAGGTCCTAAACCTGTTCGGCATCATTCCCGATTACGACCTGAACCTGATGCGGGAGAACCAGGACCTGTTCGGTATCACCTCACGGGTACTGGAAGGGATGCGGGACGTATACGAACGGGAACGGCCTCGCTTGGTGTTGGTACACGGGGATACCACAACTACCTTTGCCGCTGCTCTGGCGGCTTTTTATCTTCGCATCGCGGTAGGGCATGTGGAAGCGGGGCTTCGGACCCGGCGCAAGTACTCGCCCTTCCCGGAGGAGATGAACCGGACCTTGACCGGGCGCTTAGCCGACCTGCACTTTGCCCCGACCGAAACCGCCCGCCAGAACCTGCTGGCGGAAGGGGTAGCGCCGTTTCGGATCTGGGTTACAGGTAATACCGTTATCGACGCTCTCTACCAGACGGTAAAGCCTGATTACCGCTTTACGGGAGAATTGGCGGAATTGGATTTCACCCGGCGGATTATTCTGGTCACGACCCACAGGCGGGAGAACTGGGGGACGAAAATGCGCCAGATTTACGAGGCTCTGTGCGACATCCTGGAGGAGTTCGACGACGTGGACGTGGTTTTTCCCGTGCACAAGAACCCGGTGGTGCGGGACGTGGTAGAAGAAGTTCTTGAAGGGCGGGAGCGGGTTTACCTCATCGAGCCCTTGGACTACGAGCCCTTCGCCCACCTGATGGCCGCATCCTACCTGGTCATGACCGATTCCGGGGGACTGCAGGAAGAAGCGCCGTCGCTGGGCAAGCCGGTTCTGGTGCTGAGGGACACGACTGAACGGCCGGAGGCGGTCGAAGCAGGCACGGTAAGACTGGTAGGAACCGACCGCCGCCGCATTTACGAAGAGGCCAAGAGGTTACTCACCGACGAGGAGGCGTACCAGAAGATGGCCCGGGCCGTAAACCCTTACGGAGACGGCCAGGCTGCTCCCCGCATCGCCAAGGTAGTGCGGGATTTCCTGCACAATTATTAGCCACAGATGGACACAGACCCGGCACTCAGCTTAAATCTTGATTAGCGACTAGCGTTTTGGGACCTACTGTCATGTTACAACTTCAGTCAGCTGAGTGCCGGGCAGATGGGGCACAGATTTACACAGATGGTTGTTTTTGACGCAGACCTTTATGACTCTCATCTGAGTCACCACTAGAGAATGAAAATGCGACTGTGGAGGAGTGTTAGCCGGGCGAAGCGACGTATGACGAGCCGTTGCAACACACGGCGAAACTGAGGGCTGCGAAGCGGAGCGAGAAACAGGAGGTTTCGAGCAGCGAGGGACTGAGTGCATGGATGTCGAATCCCGAGCGGTCCGCTTCGCACCGAAGAGAGCCGATGTGTTGCAGGCGAGGAGTCTTGGAGCGAGCTGGCTAACACTCCTCCCGCCAATCGATTTTCGGGGCAGATTAACGCAGATTAAAATTATAAATAGTTGAAATCATAGCAAATTATGATTAGTGTAATTAAGATATGGCAACAGCAGCAGTAGATATACAGTACCATCTTTAAGCACAGATTCTTAATCACAAGCTTTAATTCTCAACTCTCAAATCTCAATTCTAACTAAATTTTAAATCCTCTTAAATCTACGTCTATTCAATATCAGTGTTTATCTGTAAACATCTGTGTAAATCTGTGGCTTGGGTAAATCTGTGGCTGGGGAGGGGGACTTCGAGAGAAGGAGTGAATCGGAGTTGGCCCAGTTGTTTGAGAGCTTCCTAAAAACGGCGGTGGCGTTTTTCGGGATACTCGTGTATACGCGGATTTTAGGGAAACAGCAGATCAGCCAGATGACGTTTTACGAGTACGTGACCGGTATCACTTTCGGTTCTATTGCCGCTGCCATCGCCCTGGACCGAGAGGCTAACACCGGCATCTTCTTGTGGGTACTGACGGTATTCGTCGCTCTAAACTATTTCACAGGGGTGCTTACGGTTAAGAGCCGTCCCATGCGCAAGCTCATCGAAGGGGAACCGACCATTCTAATCCACAACGGCAAGATCCTGGAGCACAACATGGCCAAGCTCAGGTATGACATGGAGAACCTCATGATGCAGCTTCGTGAGAAAAACGTTTTCAACATCGCCGACGTCGAGTTCGCAGTTGCCGAAAACGACGGCAACCTTTCGGTTTTGGTCAAGTCCCAGAAACGCCCCGTTACTCCCGCCGACTTGAACATGCCGACGAGGTATGAGGGGATTCCTTCCGAGATCATCGTCGATGGCGAGGTCGTGTACCAGAACCTGAAGCAGAACAACCTGGACGAGCAGTGGCTTATCCAGGAATTGAAAAAGCGGGGGTACAACAGCCCTAAGGACATCTTGTACGCCAGCCTCGATACAGACGGAAACCTCTATATCGACGAGCGAAGAGATAAAATGCCGCATATGACTGACGTTTCGGACTAAGAGGAGATCCGGCTTTTCCGTTGAATATACTAGTAGAAGTGAGTTATCACTGGCGAAATTGCTATTGACTGTTTTCGCATCTTTGCCGGTGTGTTAAGTTAATAGGGACAATGGCGTTATTTGAGCTGACGGCTTGATATGGAGGTAAAAATGTCTCGCATACGGTTCGGCCCTGAAGGATGGAAGGCGGTTCTGGCGGAGGAATTCACCTTCGCCAACGTGAAGGCCCTGACCCAGGGGATTGCCGCTTACCTTAACAGCAACAACCTGGGCAAAAAGGGAGTGGTGGTAGGGTACGACAGCCGTTTCTTGGGAGATAAGATTGCTCGGGCGGTAGCCAGGGTTCTGGTGGCCAATGGCATTAAAGTTTTTCTCTTGCGCCGACCGGTTCCGACTCCGGTAGTCGCCTTCGCGGTACGTGAACGCGCGACAGGTGGGGCTCTGGTGGTTGCCGGTGGCTCATGCCCGTATGAGTACCAGGGCTTGAAGTTTATACCCGAGTACGCCGGGGCGGCAATGCCAGCAGTGGCTGAAGAGATTCAGGCGGAGACCGACCGCGTGCTCGAGTGCCGCAAGGTGTACGAGCTATCCCTGGAAGAGGGGGGGAAGCTGGGATTGGTCGAAGAGATCGAGGTAGAGAATGATTACCTGCGGCACCTGAGCAGGATGGTAAACCCCGAGATATTTAAAGAGAGGCAGTTAAAGGTCGTGGTGGACCCTATGTTCGGGGCCGCGGTCGGCTGCCTGGATCGGTGCCTGGAGGCCTTCGGTTGCGAGGTGAGGGTCGTGCATGGGTACCGGGACGTTCTATTTGGGGGGCTCAGGCCGGAACCGGTCGATACCTCCTTGGATGATTTAAAACGGGCGGTGAGGGCGTACGAGGCGGATCTAGGGCTGGCCTTGGACGGTGAGGGCGGCCGTCTGGGGGTAGTAGATGAAACGGGGGAGTTTCTCACCCCGAATCGGGTGCTCTGCCTGGTTCTTGATCATTTGTTAAAGACCCGTAGCTTCCGTGGCCCGGTAGCCAGGACCGCAGCTACCACCCGGGTGCTGGACAGGATAGCGAAGAAAAACGGCCTGGGGGTAAACGAAACCCCACTCGGCTTCCACTACATTGGCGAGTGCCTGCGGGAACGGGGGTGCATGCTGGGGGGCGACGAAGAGGGGGGCCTAAGCGTCCTAGGGCATGTTCCGTGTAAGGACGGCATACTAGCCGGGTTACTGGTGGCGGAAATGGTGGCTTTTGCGCAAAAAAGCCTGAGCGAGATTTACGGGCAGTTCACAGAGGAATACGGGCGAACCGAGAACCAGCGGTTAGATTTCTGTTACAGAGAACAGGATAGGGAACGCGTCACCGCCCGCTTGCAGGAATTCAGCCCTAAAGCCATCGCCGGGGTCAAGGTGGAAAAGACGCTCAGCGTGGAAGGGAAAAAGTTCGTCATGGAGGACGGGAGCTGGGTTCTGGTCAGGAATCCGGAAACCCAGCCTGTTGTAACCGTTTATATCGAGGCTCAAGACCGGGTGCGGTTGGCCGATATCCAACGGGAGATTCAAAACGCGCTAGGACTATCATCCCAATAAATTCGGTCGCTTGGCCGAATTCTTTTTTCGCGGGTTTTGGGACTATCATAAAGTTGGTGAGGTAGACTGAAAGCAATAGATGTCAGGCAACTGGAAAAGATAGTTAACGATATAATGACGACAATCGAGAGCGGGCGGGAGGAGATTTACGGCATTGCCGACACCGCCCGGAATGAGCTGGCCCGATTGCAGGGGGAACTGGAACAGCTCAAGTCAGAGATACTGTCTACCATCGCCGAGGTGGAATCGTGCGAGCGGGAAGAGAGGATGGCTCGCGTCAGGTTGATGGAGGTCAGCCGGGACTTTCAGGCATACAGCGAGGAAGATATTAAACAGGCGTACGAGGAGGCTCACAGGCTGCAGGTGCAGCTTTCGGCCCTGCGTGAAAAAGAAAAGCAGCTGCGCCATCGCCGGGACGAGCTGGAGAGGCACCTGAAGCAGGTGGAAAGCATAGCCCGGAAGGCGGAAGGTCTGGTAGACCGCATCAACATGGTGCTGAAGATGCTGAAGGGCAATGTAGGCGTCATTACAGGCCACTTGGAAGAAGCCAACAAGAAACAACAGCTGGGGCTGTGGGTTATCCAGGCCCAGGAGGAGGAACGACGACGCATCTCGCGCGAGCTACACGACGGCCCGGCCCAGAACTTGGCCAACATCGTGATGCGGCTGGAGCTGATGGAACGGCTGTGGGACAAGGATCTGGAGCGGGTCAGAAGGGAACTAGCCGAGCTTAAAGAAGTGGTAAGGCAGAACCTGAGCGACATCAGACGGGTCATCTTCGATCTCAGACCCATGGCTTTGGATGACCTGGGTTTGGTCCCTGCGATAAAACGATACCTGGCTGACTATGCCCAAAAATATGACATGGAAATCGATTTCCTATTTTTTGGCGAAGAGCGGCGGCTGGATCTAGCCCGGGAAGTAGCCGTGTTCCGGCTAATCCAGGAGGCAATAACCAACGTCCGCAAGCATGCCGGGACCGACCGGGCTCAGGTGAAACTTGGTATTGCTCCGGAGAAGGTTACGGTGGTGATCAAGGACGAGGGGTGCGGATTTGACGTGGAGGCTGTAAGGGAAGGCAAAAAGGAAAGCTTCGGTCTTTTGGGGATGCAGGAGAGGGTAGGATTATTCGGGGGCAAGTTCCGGGTGAAGTCGGCACCAGGGCAGGGTACTCAGGTAATAATCGAGGTGCCTTTGGAACGGGAGGGAGAAGGGAATGGACAAGGTAAGAGTGCTTATCGCGGATGACCACGCCCTGGTTCGGGAAGGTTTAAGGAGGCTTCTGGAACTGGACGAACGCATTGAAGTGGTGGGAGAGGCCGGAGACGGGCAAGGAGCCATCAACCTGGCGCGGAAGTACCGGCCGGACGTAATTCTGATGGACGTGAATATGCCCGGCACCGACGGCGTCGCCGCCACCCAAGTCATAAAAAAGGAGATGCCCGAGACCGATATCATCGCTTTGACCGTTTACGAGGACGAACAGGTAGTGGAAATGGTCAAAGCCGGGGTTTCCGCCTACGTTTTGAAAGACGTGGGTCCAGACGAGCTTACCAGTACGATATTTAAGGTGAGGGAAGGAAACGTCATCATCCACCCGCGGGTGGCAGGCCAAGTGGCAAAAGAACTGGTACGTCAAAACCGTAAGAGAGATGAGATGAAGCTGACCAAACGCGAGCGGGACGTGCTGGAGTTGCTGGTTAAAGGTTACTCGAACAAGGAGGTGGCGGCCGCGCTCTTTATCAGTGAGAAAACGGTGAAGAATCACCTTACCAGCATCTTCCGGAAACTGGAGGTGAAGGACCGGACCCAGGCCGTTATTTACGCTCTCAAGAACAAGGTGGTAAAGACGGAGTAGCGATTTTTTGCCAGAGCAAGAACCCTTTTTCCCCGGCATATCTATATTACAAAGGGCCGAGGGAGGGGTTCTTTTTGGTTTTGATACTCAAGTGGGTGAGCCTAGTCATATGGGTGGTCATGGTGGCCTGCCTGGTATTTCGTCCGGGTGCTGAGAAGCACGGAAAGAGATGGGGGCTCGGCCGTCGCTGGCTTTTCAGCATTACTGGCCTGCTTAAGCGATCCTACCACCGTGCCCGCTACTTCAAGTTTGCCACCGGTTATCCTAGAGCATGACCATGCACCGTTCGCGCCTTGGGTTTTCCGCGGCTAAAATAGCCGCCATCCTCTGTTAGCGGGACTAAAGTCCTACATTAACTTCCTGCCTTTTTCGCCTCCGAATTGAGAACCTCGACCGATTTTCCCAGATTTAGCCCTCGCTTAGAATTAAAGCAGGACAAGACGTTTTAAGTATTTTTTCTGGAAAATCTAAGGTAAAGGGGGAAAACGGTATGTTGAGCTTAGTCAAGCGTCTGCTGGTGGAAGAAGAAGGCCAAGGTATGGCCGAGTACGGGCTGATTCTGGCGTTGGTGGCAATCGCGGTTATAACGGTGCTCGGTTTGATGGGTGGCGCCATAAAGGACAAATTCCAGGAAGTGATAGACGCATTGTGATATCGGGTCAGCGTCTGTCGGGGGGCGGGAGCTGATAATGCTCCCCTCCTCCATTAACCTTAGAATTAAGAATGCAGAATGAAGAATTAAGAATTGAGAATTGTTCCCCGTTGCAGGTCTTTACTCTCAGCCCTTAATTCTCAATTCTTAATTCTGAATTCTAAATTGAGGTTTTGGGGGCGAGGCCATGACTTGGATTATGGTAGGGTTGCTGGCCTTAGCAGTGTATTTAGATGTTAGAGAACGTCGTATACCCAACTGGCTTATACTGGCAGGAGTGGCGACAGCCCTGGGCTGGCATCTTTACCAGGGCGGGTTTTCGGGATTGGTCTTCAGCTTGAAAGGCCTGGGGCTTGGCCTTCTGTTGTTGGTGGTACCCTTTGCCATGGGAGGCATGGGAGCCGGTGATGTGAAGCTCTTGGGAATGGTCGGGGCTTTTAAGGGCGCTGTATTCGTATTCAACGCATTTCTGTGGATGGCTCTCATCGGAGGACTAATCGCATTGGCGGTCTTGATCCGGGAACAACGCCTGGGCGAATTCCTGGTGCGTATCGGGCGGGGGATGATCCTGGCCCTGACCGGGGGAAGGGCCAAGTTATTACTGACAAGCGCCAGCACCGAACCGTTTTCCGTGTCGTTCCCGTATGCCGCTGCTATCGCAATGGGGGCGGTAGCTGCGTTATTTAGGGGTTGGTGCTAGTGTCGGTAAAGAGGTTGCGACGGGCAGCACAGAAGAGTGAAGGCCAGGCTCTGGTAGAGTTCGCCCTAGTCCTGCCGATCCTCCTGGTTTTGGTTATGGGCATCATCGAGTTCGGCCGCATTTTTTTTTCCTACCTGGTAATCACTGAGCTGGCGCGGGAGGGAGCCCGGTACGGAGTGGTAGGACACACGGAGCAACAGATAGTGGAGCACCTTGAAGGTATGGCGAGTGTTCTTGACCCCGAGAAACTGGTGATAGACGTTACCCCCAACGACGGAGAGCGAGTCCGGGGACAGGGGCTCACGGTTAAGATCGACTACACGGTGGATTTGATAGGTCCGTTTATCGGGGCGTTGCTGCCTGACCCTTTGCCTGTTGTGGCTTCGTGTACCATGCGGCTGGAATGAAGGGGTGAACGGACAGTGCAGCTATGGCAGAAACTAATCGGCGGTGAGGGAGGTACAGCTGCGGTCCTGTTCGCTCTGAGCTTGACGGCTTTGCTGGGTTTTACCGCCCTGGTCACGGACAGCGGCCTTTTGTTTCTCAACCAGAGTAGAGTGGCCAATGCGGTAGACAGCGCCGTGCTGGCCGGAGCGCAGGAGTTGCCAGGTAATCCCGACGCTGCCTTAGCGGTCGCCCGAACATATGCTGAGGCCAACGGGGTGACCGATGCTGAGGCGGTTTTCAGCGTGTCGGAGGACGGGCGTCAGATCGTGGGTGAAGCCACTCGTCGGGTCGGGCTGTACTTCGCCCGGGTGCTGGGGTTCACCCAAGGCGAGGTAAAAGCCAGGGCCGCGGCCCGGGTGGGAGCTTTGACGGCGGCAACCGGGTGTGCCCCGCTCGGGGTTTTGGAAGACGAATTTGAGATCGGGGCCGAGTACACGCTGAAAGAAGGGGCCGGGGGCGGGCAGCACAAGGGGTGGTTCGGCTGCCTGCGGTTAGGCGGATCCGGGGCTTCGGTTTACCGGGACAACCTGAAATACGGTTACCAGGGTGAAATAAAGGTCGGGGACGTGATACCTGTAGAACCGGGCAACATGTCGGGCCCCACATCGCAAGGCATAAACTACCGGCTGAACCAGTGCCCACATTATCCGAAATGTTCAGGCGAACATTATGAAAGAACCTGCCCGCGGGTTTTGCTGGTTCCAATTGTTAGGATAGAAGAAACGAGTCCCGGCGGTTCGGTCAAAAGCGTAAAGGTAGTGGCCTTCGGAGCCTTCTTGGTGGATGAAGCTCCAGGCTGCGGGCACGAGAACGAGGTTACGGGTCACTTCGTGGAAACCGTGTTTCCGGGAACGGCTGGCGACGGTACCGCGGAGTACGGGGCCTACGGGGTACAGCTGGTGGAGTAGAGGGGGAAGGGCATGAAGGGTGCCAAAAAGTACTGGATACTGGCGATGTTATTCGGTCTGGCGGCAACAGTATTGGCCTACCGTTACATAGAAGGGGTAAAGGCCCGGTACGAGCCGAAAAACCTGGTACAAGTGGCGATTGCGGCCACTGACATCCCTAAGAATTCCATCATCACCCGCGAGATGGTCAAGCTGGAACTTGTTCCGGCTCAGTTTGCCCATCCCGCCGCCGTTCGGGACCTAGACAAGGTGGTGGGTCGGGTGGCCGCGAGCTACATCGTGGCTGGGGAAGAGATCCTGTCTGCGAAGATTATTTCCGATGCTGAAAAGTCGAACAAACTCGCTTACGCCGTTCCCAGGGGTAAGCGGGCGGTCTCAGTCCCGGTTAATGCAGTGAGTGGGGTTTCTGGTTTAGTCAGGCCCGGCGACCGGGTCGACGTTATAGCTACCGTCGAGCTTGCATCAGGGCAGGAGAATGTCGCGGTGACCAGCTTCATCCTTCAGGACGTGGAGGTGCTGGCGGTGGATCAGAACCTGGACGAGACTAAACCGGTCCCGGCGGGGAAAGAAGAGGCTGCCATGGCGAAGACTGTTACCCTGGCAGTGACCCCAGAAGAGGCCCGGCCTTTGGTGTTAGCCTCGGAACGGGGTAGCATACGGTTAGCCCTGCGCGCTCCCGCCGACCACGACCGGGTGAGCCTTGCGCCCTTACGGCTTGTCGATATTGTCGGGGGGCAGTGATATAAACAAGGGGTGAATATCTGTGAACAGGGTAAGGGTGGCTATTGCCGATGACGTGAAAGAAACTCGCCAGAACATCCGCATGTTGCTGGAACTTGACCCGGTCATAGAAGTAGTGGGCGAGGCCGGCAACGGGCAGGAAGCGGTGGAGCTGGCCCGGGTGGCCGGGCCGGACGTTATCCTTATGGACATCAACATGCCGGAAATGGACGGGATACGGGCCACCGAACTGATTTCCATGGAATTCCCCGAAATCTCGGTCATCATCATCTCGGTGCAAGGGGAACAGGAATACCTGAAGCGGGCCATGTTGGCTGGGGCCCAAGAGTACCTAATCAAGCCGTTTACCGCAGATGAGCTCGCCTCCACGGTGAAGCGAGTAGTGGAGTTAAACCGCAAGCGGCGAGAAAGGCAGAAGGCCCAGGCCGAGGCCAAAAGCCACCAACCCAAAATAGTCACGGTCTTCAGCACCAAAGGCGGGGTGGGTAAGACCTTGATCTGTACGAACTTGGCGGTGTCCTTGGCCCGGCAGACCGGGGAGAAGGTAGGGCTTGTGGACCTGGACCTGCAGTTCGGAGACGTGGCGGTGATGATGAACGTCTATCCGAAACGCACCATAGCCGAACTCATGCAGGAACAGTACGAAATCGATGCCGAGCTTTTGGAGAACTACCTGTACGAACGCCACGGTGTCAAGGTCCTAGCCGCTCCGAACAAACCGGAACTGGCGGAACTGGTGACTCCCGACGGCGTCGCCCGGGTATTGAAGGCGTTTGTGAAGAACCACGACTACGTTCTCGTGGATACGCCCCCGGTCTTTAACGACACCACCCTGGTGGCCCTGGATGCATCGGACCGGATTCTTCTGGTAGCTACCCTGGATCTGCCTACTGTCAAGAACATCAAACGCAGTGTCGATATTCTAAAGACCCTGGGGCTCCTGCCGAAGGTGAAGCTGGTGTTAAACCGCGCTTCCGGGGCGCAGAGCATCGAACCTGAAGACGTGGAAAGGGTCTTGGAGATAAAGATTGAGGCTTACCTGCCCAGTGAGGGGAAGCTGGCCCTGCAATCAGTGAACCGGGGACAACCGTTGGTGCTGATGGACGCTGCCGCCCCTCTCAGCCGGGGAGTTTATTCCATGTTGGGGTTGGTAACCGGGTCTTCTGCGGGGCAAGATGGACACACAAGAACGAGGCCAAGCAAAGGCCGCGGTTTCTGGAACCGGCAAGCGGTAGAAGTCTAGCAGGGGATAAGGTAAGGCTTTTTGTATCAGCAAGGGCTGGGAAGACGGCAAGCGTTAGAAGTTGGAGGTCAAGTAGGGGGAAGAGACTATGTCCCTGTTGAAGAGGCTGGAGGCTGAGAAATCGGAGACCCGCAAGTTGGACAACCGACAAGAAAAAACCAGGGACCCGCACCAGGACCTGGTTCAGCTTATCCACCGGGAAGTGATAAAAGAAATCGACAGCGAATTCTTGAAGTCTCGGAGCAATGGCGGCGAAACCGACGACGAGCAGATCCGACAGGAAGTGAAAAGGATAGCCGAGGCGGTCCTTGACCGCGAAGGCGGGGTACTTTTGAGAGTGGAACGGGAGAGGATAATGGCCCAGGTTCTGGATGAAATATTGGGCTTTGGGCCGATAACCCCGTTGCTCGAAGACGAAGATGTGTCTGAAATCATGGTCAACGGGCCCCACCAGGTCTACGTGGAACGAAAAGGCAAGCTGGAGCCGGTGAACATCGGTTTTCGCGACGACGAGCACGTGCTTCACGTCATCGAGAAGATAATTTCTCCTTTAGGCCGGAGAATAGACGAGAGCATGCCCATGGTGGACGCCCGCCTACCCGACGGATCGCGGGTGAACGCCATCATCCCGCCGTTGGCTTTAAACGGTCCGGTGCTTACCATCCGCAAGTTCGGGTCAGATCCCTTGACGATTGAAGACTTGATTCGCTTCGGGACTCTGACCCCGGCTATGGCCAAGTTTCTGGAGGCCTGCGTCAAGGGCAGGCTGAATATCGTGGTATCCGGGGGGACCGGAGCCGGTAAGACCAGCACCTTGAACGTGCTTTCTTCTTTTATTCCTGGGGACGAGAGAATTATCACCATCGAGGATGCGGCGGAGTTGCAGTTGAGTCAGGAGCACGTGGTTTCACTGGAGACCCGGCCGCCCAACATCGAGGGCAAGGGCGCCATCACCATCCGCGACCTGGTTCGCAATTCTCTCAGGATGCGGCCGGACCGGATCGTAGTGGGCGAGGTGAGGGGAGGAGAAGCCTTGGACATGCTACAGGCCATGAACACCGGTCATGATGGGTCTCTGACCACCGGGCACTCCAATTCGCCCCGGGATATGATTTCGCGGCTGGAAACCATGGTGTTGATGGCGGGAATGGAGCTTCCGGTGAAAGCGATTCGCGAACAGATAGCATCTGCCCTCGACCTCATCGTGCACCAGGCCCGGATGAAGGACGGAACCCGCAAGATAACCCATATTACCGAAGTAACCGGAATGGAAGGGGACGTAGTGGTATTGCAGGACATCTTTGTCTTCGAGCAGACCGGGGTGGATGCCAAGGGCCGGGTTTTGGGACGGCACCGGGCCACTGGTATACGTCCCAGGTTCCTGGACAAACTCGCCGCTGCCGGAATCAACCTTTCAGCGGAGATTTTTTCAGGGTGACTAGCGGAATGAAAATGACGGGATACGTATCCACAGATGAACACTGATATTGATCTTTTGTTGTCATCAAATCCTTCTGTTTAAGGTTACACTTCGAGAGTTATGGCCAGGTATCACATTTGTGACACAAGTTTATCTGGGTTAATCAGTATTAATCAGTGTCCATCTGTGGTTATGGGGGTGGGGAGATGGGGTTTGTACTGGTCATGGTTTTCTTTACGTCGATGTTCTTCACTCTGGCACTGGTGCGATCTCTTGACCGCAAATCAGAAGTAAAAGACCGGCTGGAGCGTTACGTCGCGAGACTTGCCGAAACCGAGAAAAAAGAAAAGTCAACCCCTGCTCTTAAAGCCGGGTTCGAACGAATGGCCTCGGTTTTTGCTTCGCGGTCCTACACCGAGAAAATCCAGGTCGAACTGCTGCAAGCCGGACTACCCTTGAAAGGAGAAGAATTCATTACCCTCTGGGTGTTCTTGGCGACCGCGATTCCGGCGATGACCTGGCTTGTTACCCGGAACTGGCCTTTGGCCATCCTGGTGCTACTGTTGGCAGTCTTTGGGCCCCGTTTCTATCTCCAGCACAAGAAGGGCGAGCGGCTGAAGACTTTTAACCAACAGCTCGGAGATGCCCTGGTTATTATGGCTAACGCGCTCAGGGCGGGGTTTGGTTTTCAACAGGCCATGGAAACGGTGAGACGCGAACTACCCCCGCCGATTTCCACCGAGTTTGAATGGACACTGCGCGAGATTCAGCTGGGCTCGACTACCGAGGAAAGCCTCCTTAACCTCTGCGAACGCGTGAAAAGCGATGATCTCGACATGGTGGTGACCGCGGTACTCATCCAGCGGCAGGTAGGAGGCAACCTGGCCCAGATACTGGACAACATTTCCCGAACTATCCGGGATCGAACCCGCATCAAGGGAGAGATACGGACCTTGACCGCCCAGGGGCGACTGTCCGGAATCATTATCGGCCTTCTCCCGATTGCCCTTCTGTTCATACTCCTCATCCTGAACCCGGGTTACATGACCCCGTTCCTGCAGAATCCTATCGGGGTATATTTGTTGGGGGCAGCGGCATTATCGGAAGTCATCGGGCTGTTTGTGATAAAGAAGATCGTGGATATCGACGTGTAGCCACGGATGAGCACAGATGGGGCACAGATTTGCACAGATGATAATTTTTAGACGCAGATTTACGCTGATTAAATAGACGCTGATTAACGCAGACAAAAGATGTAATAAAGAACAAAATGCTACAAAAATTGTCCTGATTTGACAGAAAAAGGCAAGGCAAGAGTATGCATATAGAAATATTATGATAGTAATTAAGATTATTACTAAGTACAGAATCTGCGTCCTTCTGCGTCTAATCAATATTTATGACCATCAGTGTCAATCTGTGTCAATCTGTGTCAATCTGTGTTCATCTGTGGCTCTATTAGCAAGAAGGAGGGGCGGGTATGGAGCTGGCTGTCTACGGTGCCGTGTTCCTTGCCGGGTTTTGCCTGACCTTGGGAGTGGGGTACACGTTGTTTTGGGAACGGATGGCCGTCTTGGAAAGACTTGAGCACTACACCGAGGAGCGCAAGAAGACCATTTACCAGGAGCTGAACCAACCGCTATCGCAGCGGGTATTCAAGCCCCTGATAGGAGCCGCATTGCGAGGCATGAAGCGGTTCGTTCCTAAGGAAAAGGCCCGGGCTTACGAGCACAGGCTGACTCTGGCTGGCAACCCGCACGGGCTTGAAGCCGAGACCTTCGTGGCTGCCAAGTACGGGGTGTTTGCCGCTGCGGTGCTGCTGGGGGTTTTGACCCGCTCGCCTTGGCTGCTTGTGTTACTGGGCATGGCCGGGCTTTTGCTGCCCGATATGTATCTGAACCTGTGCCGGCGGCAGCGCTCGGAGAGTATACTCAAAAGCCTCCCCGACGTGTTGGACCTTCTGAGTGTCAGCGTGGAGGCCGGCCTGGGATTCGACGCGGCCTTGCAGAAGGTGGTAGAAAAAAGCCAGGGCCCCCTGGCGGACGAGTTCGACACTGCCTTGAATGAGATCAGGATGGGAAAGCCCCGGCGCGAGGCGCTTCGGGACGTGGCAAGGCGCGTGGAAGTGGATGACGTCTCGACCTTCGTGGGAGCGGTAGTTCAGGCGGATACCCTGGGGGTCAGCATCAGCAACGTGTTGACGGTGCAGGCTGAACAGGTTCGCCAGAAGAGGAGACAGCGGGCGGAAGAAAAGGCGCAAAAAGCTCCGGTAAAGATACTCATACCCATGCTCTTTTTTATATTTCCCACTATTTTTATAGTGCTTTTAGGCCCGGCTTTGCTTCAAATCGGCAAGGTTTTCAAGTAGGAGGACGTTTGCTTGCTGGTTATAAACCTTACACGAAACCAGGTGCTGGCGGAGCGGGCGGTTTACGCCGGTACCTTTTGGTCCCGTTTCCGCGGGTGGATGGGCAATAAAACAGCGGAGTTCGGGGAAGCGCTTTTACTCGATCCCTGTCGAAGCGTGCACACTTTCTGGATGAGGTTCCCCATCGACGTCGTTTTTGTAAGCGCAGACGGGTTAGTCGTGCACGTCATTGAGAAAATGGAACCGTTTCGCTTTAGTCCTGTAGTTAGACGTGCCAAGCTGGTAATTGAGCTTCCGCCTGGTGTCGTGAGCCGTACCGGAACCCGGGCAGGCGACAGGCTGATGCTGCAGAATAGTGGTGGTATTTTTTTATAAAATAGGGACTTCTTTCGTGTTGCAAACAGAGAGACTATAGTCATGTTTTCGCGTTGCGCGTCGCGGAAACCCACCCCTGTCGATGGTTCTGATAAACAAGGTAAAAACGTTGACAGTTCGGGCATTTGGTGCAAGAATAAAAATAGGAAAAAGGGGGGAGGGGTTAGTATGCCATGCCGCAGGTATGTTATTTACGTGGCGTGGAACGACAAGAAATACAAGCTGGGAATGTCTGCCAATCCCCAGATCGACCTTTCCTTCTTGAACCATAATGAGGGATACGACCATATAGCCTACATCTCGTCTCCCCTACCCCTGGCTGTAAGTGACTATGTGCTGTCGACCATTTCGAAGCCCCAGGAACGGATAGGTAAAGACTATTCTTCCGGGCTCAAGCTGCCCCTTGTTAGTTCTCCGGCGAGAAGTGTGAAGCGCATTATAGACGCCAAATTCAAGCAGGTGAAGAAGGAGCTGGAACAGCTTAAAGAAGAATGCTTTTTGGAAAAACCTTTACATTTTTCCAGTAAGTCCATCAGTATAGACTATTTTTCCCTGCACAGGTACGAGGATGCTCTCGAAGACATTCTGGCGGGCCGTATTTATTACCGGCGCGAGATAGAGCGACGTTTAAAGGAGCGGGGAATTGAACTAGATAACTTGGATGTTTTGCTTCATCTTTCGACCCTGAGGGGGCAAGTCCAGCAGGTACCATCGATCAAGATAGCGGAGCCTGACAGGATGGTGTGCAACCGGTGTGGTCACCACGAACGTATCAAGAAAGCGTACTGCAACGTAGGCAAGAGAGAGTGCTATTTCTGTGAAGGCTGCCTTATGCTAGGTGAGTCTAAACCCTGTGAGGCACTGTACGCCGCTCCGGCCCGTCCCCGGATGCAGGAGAATTATGTGAAGAGCGTAAGGCTGAACCTGGACATCGCTTTCAGCCTGCCACAGTATGAGGCGTTTGAAGCACTGGCACGCTTTGTACGCAAGGATAGCTTGTCGGAGGCCATGGTCTGGGCGGCCAGCGGTGCGGCCCGTCCTGAAGTTGCCTACGGGGCGATCAGGGAGGTTTTGAAGCGGGGAGGCAGGGTGCTTTTTGGTATACCGCGTAAAGAGATCATGGAGGAGATGAACTATCGCCTTACCCAGGCTTTCCCCGGGGTTACAGTGGCCGGGGTACGGGGTAAGGTGACCAAGGCGGTGAAGGACCCGGACATCGTTCTGGCTTCTGCCTATCATGCTCTCAAGTACTACCGCAATTTCGACCTGGTCATCCTGGACGAAGCAGAGGCTTTCCCGTTTCGGGCTTGTGATATGCTGGTGAATGCCCTGAGGCGGGCTAGGAAGACAGACGGCAAGTACGTCTATATAACCTCTACGCCTGACCCGGCTATGTATGCCCGGGCCCAGCGCGGCGAGGTCAAGGTTATCATGATACCTCTGCGGGTGCACGGGATTCCGCTGCCGGTGCCCAAAATGATAGTCGAGAAAGATATCCAGGGGGAACGCAAGATTCCCGACAGCCTGTTTGGGTTGGTCCGGGAAACTATCGAAGAGGACCTGGCCCAGCTCCTGGTGGTGGTGCCGGACCAGGGTACTTCAGCGAGGATAGGCGCATTTTTGCGGGAGAAGTTCATGGAAATGGCGTATGGCGATGCTGACCGGCTTTTGATGTCGACCGGGTGCCAGGACGAGGAGCAGCAACGCAAGGTCAACAGCTGGGTGCGGGGAGAATTCCCAATCCTGGTTACGACCAACCTGACCCGGCGAGGAGACGTGGCCCCTAACACCAACGTTATCGTGGTTTACGCCGATAACCCGACCTTTGATGAGGGTGCCCTGCTCCAACTTGCCGGAAGAGTGGGGTGGTCTGATAGCTACCCGACCGGGAAGGTATGGTTCATAGCCTCGCGGATGACGCGCCCCATAGAGGGGGCTATAAGAAAGATTAACCTGTTAAACGAGGAGGCGGAAAAGAAGGGGCTGCTCGAAACCGGCGCCGTGAAGCGCAGTGATCTGAAGTCATGAGGTGGGGCCTATGTTTGAGTTCCTATTCGATCTGGTTTTTCCTCACAACACCTGTGCCCTCTGCCGCAAACCGGGCCTTTACTGGACTGGGAGGCCGTGGTGTGAGGAGTGTGACCGAAAACTAGAGGCGACGAGAGAGAACCGGCCTGTTTGCGATAGATGCGGAAAGTACCTGTGTGGCGGGGATAGTCAGTGCCAGGATTGTAGCGAACAAGCTCCGCCATTTTTTATTGCCCGGGCCGTGGGACCTTATGAGAAGTGTTATAAGGTGGCAGTGAAGCTTTTAAAGTTCATGTGCCGGGGTTATATTGCCGTCCGCATGGGGCGGATGATGGCGGAAGTGGTGAAGAACGAGCCGCGCTATTGGCCTCTGGACCTGGTTATCCCGGTCCCCATTTCGCAGCCGAACCTGATGAAACGCGGGTTCAATCAGTCCGAGGTACTAGCGCGGAACGTGGCCAAAGCCCTGGGGCTTAAGATGCTGCCGGACGTATTGGTGCGGGTCAGGGAGACCCCTTCCCAGCGGGAATTGACCAAGGAAGAGCGGCAGCAGAACTTGAAAGGAGCTTTTGATGTTCGGGATTGCGAAAAGATCAGGGGAAAGAATATACTTTTAGTAGACGACGTGTACACTACCGGTTCTACGGCTAAGGAGTGCGCGACGGTTCTTTTGGACGCCGGGGCCAATCGGGTTTCGGTTATAACTTGGGCCTCAGGCAAGGGATTCTGAGCGAACCGCAGCCACAGACCCGGCACTCAGCTTAAATCCTGATTAGCGACAGGCGTTTTCGGGATCAACTGTCGTGTTACAACTTCAGTCAGCTGAGTGCCGGGCAGATTGGCACTGATTGACACAGATATTTTAATTTAATTAGACGCTGATTAACGCAGAATAGAAATAAATAACAATAATAACAAATAATACAGAAAGAATAATATGCTGGCGTGCTAATATATTATCATGGTAATGTACAACAGCTAGAGTGTATTTAATAGTGATAACTTAATGATAACTTAATATATTAATGTCCAAAATCTGCATAATTGTGGGTCTAATGAATATCAGTGTCCATCAGTGAAAAATCTGTGTTAATCTGTGGCTTGTAAGCAGAGGTGAGAGAATGCAGGACCTGAGGAACTGCCCGGAATGTGACCGCCTATTCGTATACATGGGGCGGAACCTCTGCCCGCGGTGCGCGGAAAAGGCCGAAGAGGAGTTCAGGGTGGTGAAGGAGTACATTAGGAAGTATCCCGGAGCCACCGTCATCGAAGTGGCCGAAGCTACCGGGGTTGATGAGCTCAAGATTCTGGATTGGCTGAAAGAAGGCCGCCTCATATCCAAGGGCCTGGCCAAGGCTGCGGTGTTTTATTGCGAGAGTTGCGGGACCCGCATATCGGAAGGGCGGTTCTGCAGGCGGTGTCTGGATGAACTGAATAAGGCCGTTACCCAGACCGTAAAGGCTTTAAAAGGCGAGCCTGAGAAGCGCAGCGAACCTGGAGAGAGTCGGGGTAGGGACCGCATGTTCATAAAAGAAAAAGACGCGCGTCTGGGTTCGGATGATGACGACTGAAGGCTAAAGCCGGAGCAGGAAGAAGATAGGCGGAGGAAAACGGCAGAGAAGGCTTCTGAGAAGGTTCAAGTTTGGCTGGCGCATGACGAAACTCATAATAGCTATTACAAAGATCAATATCCGTAGACTATGTGTGAGAGCTGTTGGTGAACGCTTATTCGAGGCAACGAAAGGTTATTCACTCAACAAAACCGCAAAAGACGACGGGGTATCCAGGTACAGGAGAACCCGTGCTGCAGTGATAATCATGCTTTGACCAGGCTGAGTGCCAGGTCTGTGCCAATCTGTGTTAGTCTGTGGCCGGAAAGAGGGTGTTAAGTATGAACATAAGTACGAGTCAAGTGCAAAACGTCTTAAAAATATACGGTCGCCAGTTCAAAGCCAACCAGGTCCAGCCCAAGAACGAGGCAAACGCTCCGGTGCAGGCGGATCAGGTGACCATATCCAGTGACAGCCGGGTGAAACAGAAGGCGGTGGCGGCGGCGAAGGCTGCTCCCGAGGTCAGGGAGGAGAAGGTCAACGAGCTGCGCCAGGCCATAGCTACCGGCACCTACACGGTGTCTAATGAAGAGGTCGCGGAAAAGATAATCTACCGGTCGCTGGTGGATAAGCTGGTTTAGCCATTGAGGGCAACCAATATAGCGTGTTGATGAGGGGACTTGTAGAGGTCCCTTTTTGTTTGGGGCGAAAGCCGCTGAACCCATAATGAAGAATTAAGAATTAGGAATTGAGAATGGGAGGGGTCGGGGTGCAGGCCTTGGAAGAATTTCTCAGCGTGTTGGAAGAAGAAATCAAGGTGTTGGAAGGCTTAATCGAGATCGCGCGGGAGAAAAAGCAACTGGTAGTGCTGGGGAAGGTAAAGGAGCTACAGGAACTGTTGAACCGGGAGGCGCGGGCAGTGACTGCTCTGGAAAAGGCAGAGGCTGAGCGCCACCAAAGGCACGAAGCTTTAGCCCAGGAGTGGGGCAGCACCGCTCTTGACTTGCGTGGGGGCCAGCTTGTAGAGAAAGCGCGAGAGCTCGGCCTGGAGCAGGCCCGGGAACTGGAAGAGCGTATTGAGTCCCTTAACCAGGCTGTGACTACGCTAAAGTTTTTGAACCGGGAAAACGAAGATCTCATTAAGCAGTCTATCGCTTTTATCCAGGCGGTGGAGCGAGAACTGACTGGAGGCGGCGCTACCACTTACACGCGTAGCGGAGGCCTCGTGTCCGACCAGCCACCGACCAGCCTGGTGGACAGAAAGATCTAGCCGCAGAGCCATAGGGCCACAGATTCACGGGCCACAGATAAACACTGATTGTCACGGATGTACACAGATTATAACTGTATAAACTGTATAGAATGGTGTTGGGCAGTTTACGAGAGGCTTCATGATTGCGCGCTGTACCTCAGCAACGCCGAGAAAATTTAATCGAGAGACTGGCTGACTTTCATTAGGGGGTTGTCCTTTTCAAATAGAGTTATGTTTTAAACCAGTATTTTATCAGTGTTAATCAATCAGTGTTAATCTGTGCCAATCAGTGTTCATCTGTGGCTGTAAAAGGAGTTATAGCCATGCGTTCGATGTTTCTCGGACTAGAAATAGGAAGAAGAGCCATCATGACCCAGCAGACGGCACTGGACGTGACCGGGCATAACGTGGCCAACGCCAACACCGAGGGGTATTCCCGTCAGGTAGCGGTAATGGTTACCACTCCCGCTTACCACAGCCCAGCCCTGACCCAAAATCTGAGCGTGGGGCAGATAGGTACGGGGGTCAAAGTCTCGGAGATCCGGCGCCTGCGCGACGGGTTCGTAGACATGCAGGTAAGAGACGAGACGAATACCACCGGTTACTGGCAGGCTCTGCAAACTGCCCTGGACAAGATTGAAGCGGTGATAAACGAGCCCAGCGACGAGGGACTTCGCGGGGTGCTCGACAACTTCTGGCAGGCTTGGCAGGACCTTAGCGAGTCCCCTGAAAACGAATCAGTCAGGCAGGTCGTGGCCCAGCGGGGGATGGCGGTGGCCGACACCTTCCACCACATTTACAACCAGCTTCAGGAACTGAGAGAAGACTTGAATTCCCAGGTTAAGGCCAAGGTGGACGAGCTGAACTCCTACGCGACCCAGATAGCTGACTTGAATCTGCAGATACAGGCCATAACCATCGCCGGCAAGGAGCCTAACGACCTGAAAGACCGGCGGGACCTCCTTTTGGACCAGCTGGCCGAGATAGTGGACGCCAAGATTGTATATGAACTAGACGGGATGGTTACGGTGATGGTGGGCGGCACTCCTCTGGTCCAGGGCATAACGACGATGAAGGTAGGGCTTAACGCCGACACCAACGGAATTTACAAAGTTGTGTGGGACCCGGACCCGTCCGGACACCCGGGAACTTCGATTACCGGGGACCCGGCTGACGACCCGGGATACACCGAGCTGCATCTCAAATCGGGCGAGCTTCTGGGCCTGCTTGAAGCCCGGGGCCCGGCGGATCACTCAACTCTGGGCAGCGAGCGTAACCTGGTGCCCGACCTCATGAACCGGCTTAACCTCATGGCGAAAACCGTGGTCATGACCACCAACGCCCTGCACCGGGCCGGCTACAGCCTGAATAACACCACGCCCTACCCCGACGGGCTTGATTTCTTCAAACAGGCGAACGAGGACAGCATCACCGAATGGGCAAAATACATCCAGGTGGCCGATGAGATAGTATCAGACCCCAAAAACATCGCAGCTGCTCTGAACCGTACCAGCGACGACACCGGCAACCCGGTTAATTTCGGAGACGGCGCCAATGCCTTGAAGATTGCCCAGCTCAAGCACACCCTGAACCGGAATGAATACTGGACTGCCTCGGACGAGATAGATGTCACTTTCCCCGACAGTACTCAGTTTCAGGGGAATTTCACGGTGAGGTATGGCGGGGTCGATTACGAAATTACGATGAATGCTCCGGCCGAGCCCTACCAGGACTTCCAGGAGGTAGTGAATGCTATCTCTGGCCAACTGGAAGCGATGGGACTGAACGTCGGGGTGAGGGCCGAGGGCAAGAGGCTGGTTTTCTACTCGTCAAGCGACCAGTTCCAGGGGGTTACAGGCGGGACGTTCCCGGCTTCCGGGTTCAGTAATGTGGCTGCACGAACGATGATCCAGCAGGTGACGGTAGACGACTACTGGCGCTCCCAGGTCTCTTCCGTCGGGGTAATTTCCCAGGAGGCGACCCGGATGGTGGAAAACCAGGAGGTGCTTCTGGACCAGCTCGAGGCCAAGCGCCAGGCCACCAGCGGGGTTTCGCTCGACGAAGAGATGGTGAACATGATAAAGTTCCAGCACGCCTACAACGCCGCGGCCCGCTACATCACCGTCATCGACGAAGCGGTCGAAGTCATCGTCAACCGCATGGGCGTGGTTGGGAGATAGTATTGGAGCCACAGATGCACACAGATGTGCACTGATGGCCACTGATATATTTTGGATATTATTTTTTAATCATGAAATTCCTTTGACTTTGTCGGTACAGGCCTGGAACTCAGCGCGGTTTGGTACTTGCCGGACTCAATTAAATAAGAATCTGTGTAAATCAGCGATAATCAGTGTTTATCTGTGGCTTTAAGGAGGCATTGGTCATGAGGGTTACCAACTCGATGATGATAACCAACCTGAAAAGGGACCTATCCACCAACATGAGAACCCTGGAGAAATACCAGAATATGTTGGCTAGCGGCCAGAAGATAAGGAAGCCCTCCGACGATCCGGTGGCGGTCATCAACACCCTGCGCTACTCGAGTACCATAATGGAAGCCGAGGAATACCTGGGGAAGATAGACGAAGCCAAGAACTTCCTGAACACCACCGACAGCGCCCTGGGCAACATCACCGATATCCTGCAGCGGGCCAATGAACTCACCATCCAGGGACTGAACGGGACGAACTCCGAAGCTTCGCGCGAAGCGATAGCCAAAGAGGTGCGCCAGATGGCCGACCAGGTGGGGGTCATCGCCAACACCACCTACGGTTCGAAACATGTATTCGCGGGGACTAACGTCACCGAAGCCCCGTTTACCGGAAGCTCGTGGACAGGCAACGACAGGGTGATGGAGCTTGAGATCGGGGCCGGGGTTAAGATACCGGTTAACTCCGTAATGGGCAAGTTTTTCTACAACGAAGACGTTAACGAACCTGGTCTTTTCCAGCTTCTGAACGGCATAGCCGACCATCTTGACTCAGGAGATACTAGCGCTCTGGAGAAGGACCTGGGGCTGGTGCAGGAGCGGCTCGACCAGTGCAACTCCGAACGGGCCATCGTCGGGGCTAAGGTGAACCGGCTGGAGCTCCAGCAAAACCGGCTCGAAACCACCCGTACCAACTACACCGAGCTCTTGAGCAAGAATCAAGACGCGGACATGGCTGAGGTGATAATGGACCTAAAGATGCAGGAAAATGTCTACCGGGCATCGCTCGCCGCCGGCGCCCGCATCATTCTACCGAGCCTGGCCGACTTCTTGAGGTGAGCCACAGATAGACACGGATTTTCACAGATTTACACTGATGAACTATATTAATAAGAATAAATTATCTGTGGTAATCAGCGTTAATCTGTGTGTATCTGTGGTTAACACTGAGGAGGGTGGACAGGATGGAGCTGCGCATCGAGCAGTCGTTTGCGCGGATCGGCCTGAACATAAAAGACCCGTTTTTGAACCTGGACGTGAGTTCGCCCAGGCTGAACTTAAGGTCGGTTCCGCCACGGATGGAGATAACGAGCCGCCTGCCGGACATCAGCATCGACCAGACCCAGTGTTTTGCCGACATGGGCAAAAGGACCCCGATAGAGTTTATGAGCTACATGGCGAACCTGGCCTGGGCTTTGGGACAGCAGGGAACCGAGCGTATAGCAGCAGAAGGCGAGATGCTGGCCTCCATCGAAGACGGGTTGACCGTTTCCGACATCGCTTTCGAAAACTCGTTCGACGTAAAGGAGTACGACGTGGCTGCGGTGCCGTCACACCCGCCCGAAATCGGCTTCGCCGTATACCCGGTCAATATCAAGGTAGAGCCGGGAACAGTCGAAACCCACCTCGAACCGGGAGCGGTGCGCGGGAATCTCGACTGGGGCCAGGTGAGAGCCTACCTCCTACAGCCCCCGCAGCTCGACATTCAGTACGTGGGCAAAAACTACGATATAATTATATGACGCAGACGGACGCAGCTCCAATGACACCTAACGGAGTCGCCACTAAAGAAAGAAAAAGGTTCGTTGACTGACAACTATGGGATGATCCCGTTTCTTACGGTAATCTGTGTACGTCAGTGGTAATCTGTGTTAATCTGTGGTTCCTATCAGCGTTAAAAATCTGTGTCAATCAGTGAACATCAGTGTTCATCTGTGGCTCTTACTGGAGGTGTTTTCTTTGCTACTTAAAAGCAGCCGCCTGGGCGAGATCGAAATAGATGATAAGCAGGTAATCGACTTCCCGGACGGCATTCCCGGCTTCGAATCGGAAAAGAAATTCGCCATTTTTTCTCTGGCACCGGACGCCCCGTTCTACTACATGCACTCGGTCCGAAACCCCGATCTTTGCCTGGTACTGGCGGTGCCTTTCATGTTCTTCCCCGACTATGCGGTTGACCTACCCCAGGAGGAACTGGGGAAGCTAGCCGCAGAGGAAGACGCAAAAGGGCTGGCGGTTTTTGTGGTGTTGACTATACCCGACGACTTCAGAGATACGACTGCCAATCTCCTCGCCCCGGTAGTCGTTAACCTGGATAAGCAAAAGGGAGTGCAGTATGTGCCGGTGCAGTCCCCCTACAGCACCCGTCACCGCCTGTTCAACCCGCAAGAACCAAAAAAAGCGGCTTCCGCCGGGCAGGGGTTGTAGAGTATGCTTGTATTGAGCAGGAAAAAAGACGAGGCCATAGTCATCGGAGATAGCATCCGCATTACGGTAGTCGAGATTCAGGGGGACAAGGTGAAGCTGGGCATCGAAGCACCGCGCGAGCTTACAGTTTACCGCCAGGAACTGTACGAGGCCATCCGCGAAGAGAACCTCCGCGCCGCGCGGACCATGGGCGGTATCGAGGGACTGGTGAACGTCTTACTAGACGCAGAAAAACGCAGAACGGGCAACGACAAATAACGTACGACAATTATCGGTTAACAGAAGACAGTAAGGCGCCATACCGCGGACGCAAGCGATTCATATTTATATAGGGTATTTATCATTAACATAACAAATATTGTGCGTCAATCCGCGTCTAATAATATCTGCGTTAATCAGCGTCTAAAAACCATCTGTGTTAATCAGTAAAAATCGGTGTAAATCTGTGGTCGAAAATCAGTGTAAATCTGTGGCTCAAAGGAGGGGATAAGATGGTTACAAGGATAACCGGATTAGCGAGCGGCATCGACATCGACCAGTGGGTCAGCGACCTCATGAAGGCCGAGCGCACCCGGGTCGACACCTGGTACCAGAAGAAGCAGATATTAGAATGGCAGCAGGAAGACTACCGGAATATAAACACCAAACTTCTGGCTCTCAGGAACGCTACCTTCGACCTCAAGCTCCAGGGAAGTTTCCAGTCGAAAACGGTAACATCTTCCGACACCAACGTGCTTACCGCATCCGCAGGTACGTCCGCGGTTGCCGGCACCTACACCGTGAAGGTGAACAGCCTCGCGAGCGGGGTATACAAGTCCAGCACCGACGCCCTTCCGGACGAGCAGGGGACAAGCGGGACTAAAACCCTGGCTCAGCAGTTCGGGTTGAGCGGGACCGTTACTTTCACCTTGGAAGGAACCGTAAACGGTGAGGCCGTTTCTAAAGATTTCTCGTTTGATACCTCCACTGCCAATATATACACGGTGGTGAGCGAGATCAATAATGCTAATATCGGGCTCAAGGCATCTTACGACAGCACCTTGAACCGATTCTTTCTCATGACCGCATCGACCGGTAGCTCATCCGAGCTCCATGTGAAGGCCGACGCCGAGAATTTTCTAACCGGCAGCCTCAAGCTTAACGTTACAGTAGGAGCGGACGAGGCCAACGCTTACCACGGCACCGATGCCGAGATTGACTTCAACGACCTGACCGGCCTCAAGTTTTCGAGCAACCAGTTCACGGTAGCCGGCATCACCTTCAACCTCAAGAGTACGTCCGCCAGTGCGGTCACGGTCAGCGTCGCCAACGACACGGAGGCGGTCATCGACAAGATTAAGGCCTGGGTCAACGCCTACAACGACGCGGTGGGGCTTATGTTCACCGAGCTGAACGAGGAGCGCTACCGTGACTACCAGCCCCTGACCGATGACCAGAAAAAAGAGATGAAGGACTCGGACATAGAAAAGTGGGAGGCGAAAGCCAGGAGCGGGCTTTTGAAGGGCGATTCGCTCCTTTACGGGGTATACAGCCGGGTTCGGTCCACGACCATGGCCAGGGTGGAAGGGCTGTCGACCACTTACAACAACCTGAGCGCCATCGGCATCACTACTGGCTCTTACCAGGAAGGCGGCAAACTCTACATCGACGAGTCCAAGCTCCGCCAAGCCCTGACCGCCGACCCCGAAGGGGTAATGAACCTTTTTACAACCTCCAGCGACACTGAGTCATACGAGGGGCTTGCGGTGAGACTCTACGACGAACTGACCAACAGCATGAAGCTCATCACCGATAAAGCCGGTTCCAGTACCAGCTATTATGACAACAGCAGCATCGGCCGCGAAATCGGCCGCATCAATACCACCATCGACCAGATGGAAGACCGCCTTAGCGACATGGAAGACCGTTACTACCGCCAGTTCGAGGCCATGGAGCAGGCCATCCAGCGCATGAACCAGCAGAGCATGTGGCTGGCTATGCAGTTCGGCGGCTACAGCCAGCAACAGCAGTGAAATGAGAATTAAGAATGAAGAATGGAAAGGTCAAGACTCGGCTGTGACTTTTTGCGGGAAAACACAACATGACTATTATTTGAAAAAATCTGCGTTAATCAGCGTCTAAATCCTCAGTGAGAATCTGTGCCCATCTGCCCGGCACTCAGTCGACTGAAGTTGTAACATGACAGCAGGTCCCAAAACGCTAGTCGCTAATCAAGATTTAAGCTGAGTGCCGGGTCTGTGGCTGGGAATTGGGACCCAAGGACAGTAATAGAAAGAAAAATGGCGAGAACACAAGAAAAAACATCGTAAATGCATAAAAATCCACCCTGAAAAGTCTAAACTTTCGGGGTGGATTTTTCGATACTCTATGTAACAGAACCGGAGCCGGGCTACCAGCCTTCGGTTCCGGGGACGAAAGAAGGGAGGGGGTAGAAGGAATTAAGAATGAAGAATTGAGAATTAAGAATTAGTGCCGAAAGGCACGAACGTTCTTAAGTCTCCGCCTTCATAACTTAATTCCACATCCCAAATCAATTCTTTATTCTGCATTCTTAATTCTTAATTGATCAGGCGGCACGGACGCCGCCGCAGAAAGTACAAGGAGGTAGATTTTTTATGCGTATCAACCACAACATCGCTTCTCTCAATACCTATCGTATGCTTTCGGCGAATAACGCTTTAACGGCCAAGTCCCTGGAGAAGTTGTCCAGTGGCCTTCGCATCAACCGTGCCGGCGACGATGCCGCGGGCCTGGCCATCAGCGAAAAGATGCGCGGCCAGATCCGGGGATTAGAAATGGCTTCCAAGAATGCTCAAGACGGTATTTCCCTCATCCAGACAGCTGAAGGTGCGCTCAGCGAAACCCACAGTATATTACAAAGAATGAGGGAATTAGCAGTACAAGCAGCAAATGACACTAATAACGATAATGACAGAGCAGAAATCCAGAAAGAAATTGATCAGTTGATTAGCGAAGTCGATCGGATTGCTAACAATACTGAATTTAACACTAAGAAGCTCCTGAACGGCGATATGGGCAAGACATATACGGTTGCTGCAAATTCCTTTACTGCGACAAATTTCAATATTGTAGGAGAAGACATTGATACAGGAACCTATACTCTTACCCTGACATCGGCCGGAACTGATACCTTTGCAACCGCCAACAGTTCGCTGAACGCTGCGATTGATGCAGGAACCTTCTCAGTTCAGGCAGGAGCGCATATTCAGTATGGGACGTACCATTTGACAGTGTCGAATTATGATGGTAGCGGGCAGACTGCGGATTTTGAGCTGATTGGCCCTGACGGGACGAGGACTGTTGTCACCGGAGCTTCGACAGTTACTGACTTGGATATTGGTGGCTTGACCCTTAACTTGGATACTGATAATGTTACGCAAAACGGCGCGATTGATATTACTCTAAGCCTTGACAATGTTGATATTGATTTGAGCGGCGATAAAACTGTCAGCAATGCACCTTTTGATTATTCCGGGGGCAATGTTAATATCGGTGGCTTCCAGTTCGAGATTTTAACCAACCACGGTTCAAATAGTGATGTATTTACTGTCAATGTTACAAACAAAGCAGTTAAATTCCATATTGGCGCCAATAAAGATCAAAGTACATCATTGGCAATTAATAAAATGGATTCTTCTGCCCTTGGCGTAAGTGGTATAAATGTGACCACGCAGACGGGAGCAAATACTGCAATTACAACCATCCAATCAGCAATAGACACGGTTTCAGCAGAACGTTCTAAACTCGGTGCTATCCAGAACCGCCTTGAACACACCATCAATAACCTCGGTACCGCTTCCGAAAACCTGACTGCCGCCGAGTCCCGCATCAGAGATGTGGACATGGCCAAGGAGATGATGGAGTTCACCAAGCAGAACATCCTAACCCAGGCGGCGACCGCCATGCTGGCCCAGGCCAACCAGCAGCCGCAGACAGTACTCCAGCTCCTCGGCCGGTAGTATTGACCACCTAGAAAGAGACCCTGGTGCATCCAGGGTCTCTTTTCGATGGGAATAGAGGCTTTTTAGGGGAGGGATATAGTTGGATCCTCTGTTGCGGGGGAAAAGTTTGCGGTTTTTTGTAGATGAAATATTCCCTTTCGGTGACGACAGGTTCCGGCCGAGTGTTAATAATCTTCTTTTCTCTGCCAGAATTATCCCGGACATAAAATCTAAAAACCTCCCACCTTTTTTTACAAGAACAATCAACATCACAGCAGATCTATTGGAGAATTCCTTTTACGAATCTATGCGGTCTAAGCTTGCAACTAACCAGGATTTCCGTAAGGATTTCGATTGCCGCGGCAGTGTGGTTCAGGGTGGCTATTATGAGATTTCGGTCGAGAACGTTCCGCCCCACGTATTTAATCCCCGGACCATAATCTCAGGGCCGGAGCTCGGCGAGCTTATGAAACGAGAAATCGAAGGCTTCGAGGTTATTGAAGATATATTTCGTGGAAACATTGAAGATTCACCCTATAAGCGAGATTACAAGAACTTAAACAAAGAAATTCTGTCACCAGAGACCGGAGCACAACTATTAAGTAAACATTCAAGTTTCGATAAACTCGATGCTATGTACTTGTTTTGCTTTAATGTCGGCCAAGGGGACTCTTTCTTACTTCTTCTTCCCAACGGAAGCACGTACCTCATTGACCTCAACTTCGTGACCAATGGGAACTGGAATCCCCAATACTACGTTTGCCAGATTAAACATATTTTGCACAACTTTGGGCTACCGCAGGGTCATCTTAAAGCTCTAGTCATTACCCACAAACACCTCGACCATATACGGGGAATAAACGCAGTAACTGAGAATTTTACAGTTGACTATCTGCTGATTAATATGGATTACGAACACGAGACCAACGCAGTGGCGAATCTAATGGAGGCAGCCACGTCTATTAAGCAGTGGGTTAACGTAAATGACAAAATGTCGATTATCGAGGGGGCATGTAAATTAGATATCACTAATCCCACCCATGAGACGAGAACTAAGGATAAGGCCCCGGACATCAATGACAGTTCTATTGTGATGTGTGTTACGTATAAGAATGGCAGGATTTACTTGACGGGTGACGCGGGTTATCCGGTATTACAGTCCAGGTTGAATGCGAACAACCACAACAATGCCATACTTAAGGTTTCTCATCACGGTAGTATTACGGGCACAAGCGATATTCTGCTTAGTAAGCTAGCTCCAACGTATGCCTTCATATCCGCGGGAAACAGCAAACGATATCGGCATCCTCATCAGGAAACCCTGGATTGTTTGAAAGCGCAATCAAGTATACACCAAGTCACCATCTCTAAGCACGTTAAGGGCACAACTTGCTACAAGATAACGGGCACCAGGATATACTGCCAACCCTTGCAAAACTTTTCCTTGGGGGGTTGTACGAGAGTTTACCTCAATTTGTTCCCAGAATTGGCAAGTCAAGCTCCGGGCTGGTGATTGAAAATGATGTAAGACGGTGGTGATAGGGTCTTTTATCGCTGGGCTGCCCGGTAGCACGGCTTTTCGAAGTCAGCCCGCAAACATTGGGTTCTACAATAAGGTGGATCTATAGGCAGTAGTCCTTTTGACTTTCAATGGGACTGTCTGGGAGGTAGAGCTGTATGAGGAAGGGCCATAAACAAACATATGAGAGTATCAACTGGGGCGTAAACCACCGGGACGGTTCTTGCGGTTTATTTTACTAATCTGCAAGATCGGACAGTATCTGCCGGGCCAGGGGATGGAAGTCCATAAAGGCCAGCCAGGTATTCTCGATGAAGCCGAAAGTTTCTTCATCGTCCCTAGACAGGACTACCTGTCCCTGAGTGGCGTGGTAGCGGAAGTCATTATTGGCGAGGTTCAATGCGTGCACGTCTGCTTGGATATGGATGGAAGACGTTATTTCCACCGAGAGTTTAAGGGTGAGATCCAAGATGGTTTCAGAGTCAAGCCGAGGGTCAAAGTAAACCGCGATGTCGATATCGCGGGAGGGGAGGTTTTCCAGGAACGAGCCGTGCAAAAAGGCAAAGCGGACCTCCGGGTATTCGCTTAACCGCTTGTTTACTATAGTGGAGATGAAGTCTTTTTCCTCATTTGAAAGGGCACGTCTGCCCTGCTCCATTTGGATCATCTCATGAAATTTTGAGTCACTCTGCATGTCGGTCACTCCTCAGACGCATGAACCAGGCGTTTAACTTCTTTTATAAAGAGTTCCAGATCGGACAAGTCGCTGCGCATTATTTGCAGCATTTTACGGTCATCTATCTTGCTGTAGCCATGAACTAGCAGATTTCTGAAGCTCGCCATTTGGCCCAGGCGCTGCGCAAGCTCAGGGTTTATCAGTTTATGGTCGGCGAGCAGGGTAAAACTTTCAACATAAGTAGCCGGTGCCTTTCTCAGCAGCCGGGCGCACAGATGAGTAGCTATATTACTTGCCGCTTCTGCAAGCACAATAAAGCTGTAGCGGGCGGCGCGAATGGCCTCGGGATTGTTCAAGAAACGTTCATCGCTCCAGCCAGCGTAATCAGATAGAAATCCGAGAGATTCTCTGATATCTCCGATTTTTTCGAATATGCGCCGCATGTTTAATTTGGCTTCACCCAAGAGGTACCTTCTCCTCCCTAGCTAGAAGAAATGTCCGCAAGTAAGTTAAGGAACTACATTTTGATTATACCTGTAATACCCAGGTATTGGCAACCTGGTAAACCAGAGGGACAGTTCTCGCGGTTTGTTTTGCTAGTCCATTAGATCGGCCAGTGCAAGTCGTGCAGGGTGTGCAAGGCGGGGAGGGTTCTGATGTTGCATAAAAATAAAACCAGAAGAACCGTCGCTGTCTTACATGTCGGTACGTCATATCGCAGGGGAGGCAGTGATTGCCCCGCGCCGAGCTGAGGACATATAATTAAGGCAGGGGGGAACAAGTTCTGGACTCAAGAATAAGCCGCCAGAGCAATGACATAATACTGAAAGCCGCAGCAGAGGTATTCCGGGGGCAAGCATTAGAAGCAATAGGTCTTCATGTACCGCCTATAGTAGAGATGTTGCCCACCGTGTTGCCGGTAGCCGAGGTCAAGGAAGAACGGATTGATTTTCTTTTCCGGCTTGCCGACGAAAGCCTCTTACACTTAGAATTTCAAACCACGGCTCGGGTAGAAGACTTGTACCGGTTTGCCGGGTACGACCTGAAGCTGGCAGAAAGATATCGGAAGACAATAAGGACGGCGGTTATCTATTCCGGTCGGGTCAGGGAAGGGCCGGAAGGAATAGGCCATGGTTCGCTTGTCTACCAGGTGACGAATGTCTACCTGAACCGGATGGATGGGGAGAAGGAACACGAATACCTCAAAGGTAAGGTACAGAGAGGGGAAGAGCTGACCGGAGCAGAGATAGTAAGACTGGTGTTTCTTCCCCAGCTTTATATGCAAATGTGCAAATGGGGACGGTTCTCATTTTGCATAGACAGTAAGCCACGAGAACCGTCAGTCTATGTAAAGATTGGTTCGTGCTAGCATAAATATACACACCAATCACGATTAATCCAGTCAGCGGGTGCATATCATGCAGTTCGATGTATGATTAAACGTCAAAATTTTATTTTCACACAGTCAGTCTGACGTCTCACTGGTTTATGCGATATCTTTGGCGAGGTTTATCCGCCGTTTGCCACCGGTGCAGAGCATAGATGAGGCGTAAATATCAACACGTTTGTTTCTAGGCAAGCCAATCGAGCCGGCGGGGTGTCTGTAGCAACGGGTTTGTTCCGACAGAACGTCTCTAGGGTAGGGACAATTTGTATTGCGATTATAACTTATGGGTAATATAATGGTAATGAGGTTAGGTCATGCGCAGGACCGTAAAGGTGGTTTATCCGGAAGAATTTCGCAATGAGTATATTGTGGCGCATTACGATTTTGAAGGCGAACTCAGGGACATTATTGAAAGAAGCGGCCAGAAGGATGATTTTCTGGGCAAATTTCGTCAAAGGATGCTGCTTCTTGAGAGTTACCGCAACCGTTGCATACTAAAAAGGGACTGGTTTGAGCAGCTTAAGGGAGCAGGCGGTTTGCACGCCATGCGGTTTGGAAAAAGCCAGAAGAATATCAGGATACTTTTTGCTTTTGTGAGCGAAGGAATGCTGGAATATGCGGTTTTGTTGCACGCGTTTGAAGAAAAGAACGGGAACACAAAAGGTTCTCATGGCTATCGTCAGGCTATAAGGGTGGCGAGGGAAAGGTTGAAGGAGGTTGAGCAAATTAGTCATGAAGATTAGAAATTTGCCGGCAGCGTGGGACATTTTCGATAATTTGAGTGATGAGGGGGCGCGCCAGCGGCAGGAGCTTTATGATATCTACTACCGGATATCTATGGCGATTTTCGAGTACAGGGTTAAGAGTGGCTTTACGCAAAAGCAACTGGCGGAGCAGTTGGGGGTAACCCAGCCGATGGTGGCCAAGCTGGAGAGCGGTGACTATAACTACACCATTGAGCAGCTGTGGAAGATAGCCAGTAAGCTGGGCCTCGAGTTTAGGATTGAGTTCGGAGAAAAAGCTGCCGGGCAGACGGTTGCTGGTGGGTGGACCATTGAAAGTGTGGATGTGGTTGACTACGACGTGAGATGTCTGGCGGTGGGAGCATGAAGGCCGGCGAGGTTTTGGCTGATTTTCAGTTTCTGGGAAACCGGGTGGCAAAGTTTACGTTAGAAACGCGCCTCGTAGAAGAAAAAGCGCAGGGCAGGTTGGATTTTGATTTTGACTATGAGATCCGTTCCATGGAGGAAGGGGAGGAGAGATTTTTTGCGGTGCTGGCCTTGATGGTGAATGTTAGGGCCAGCAAGGGGCGGAATTTGGTTTTTAAGCTGAGCTTGGATATGGAGGCGCTGTTCGCGGGTAGTAGGGAAAGGTTTTCAAAAGATCAATTCGTGCAGATACTGGAGTTGAACGGCTTGATCACTTTATTGCACCTCTGTCGTGCTTATGTGATAACGGTTACCGCTCAGTCAGGGATAAACCCTCCAGTGAGGCTTCCCATGATAAATGTTCTAAAGCTTAGAGAGAAAAAGTCGTGAGCCGCAGCTAAAAGGGGCGTTCCTGAGGCTTATTGCTGGGTTTGCTCCAGGTGGAGTTCTATTTTGTAAACAGTGGACCAGACAACCTTGATTTGGGTTAAAGGATTCTAACAGGGATTACTCCGGCGACCAGTTTAAAGTGGGCGTTCAGTGCTGGTAGCTTCTGTCCCAAGCCAATTGTCAGGTAAAAAGGGGTGTTATACTCGTAAAGGCCCAAGGCGTTTGTTTTCATTTTATTTTCCCAGGCGATATCTGTAACCACCAGATTGTATTCGTTACTCCGGTAGGGAAAATGGGCTCTTACCTGCAGGGAATGACGAATACTCAAAGTAACTTCAAAGGTAGCTTTGGGTACTTTGATTAGCATTATCGACGACTTCAGGTTGCGGCATTCCTCTGGTGTCAGCCTGTCACTCGTATTTCCCAGTACGTATTCTTGATCGCTCAGGAACTCATCGAGAACTTTTTGTTTATTGGTCCCTTTTCTTTCCAGAAGGTTGTAAGCTTTTCTCCACGGGCAAGATCCGTCAATGACCCAATTCTCCGGTTGGTAATACAGGGGTTCGGGCTGAGTTACCACGATTTCCATGACATCCAGAAGCTTCGGCAAGTCGTCCCCACTTTGGTATCTGATGTCATTTTCACAAAGTTCCGCTCCGCCGGTGTTTACCGGTCGCAGCCAGGTGTGAGTTTCCGCGTCTATACCTGCAATGCACGTTCCTCTCATCTTGCGTGAGAGGGCAAGACACAAAAGCTTTTTCCTGGGTATTCAACCCCTCCCCATGGACTTTATAGATGTTCTATTCTCGTTCCCGGGATTAGACTGGCGAAGTACTCTGCTACCAAGCGTCGGTGACAAAAGTTTGGTTTATCTTCAGCGCAGAGGAAACACACAGCATCGGATTCAGCAATGCGGTTTGTGTAAGTGCTTGCTTCCCGCTCCTGCAAGAGGTTTAGGAATCGCTTTTCGTATTCTGGCCAGGAAATTGCTTTCTTTTTATAGCTGTCCAACAAATCCTGGGTAGGAGCCAAGTTTGTTAGGTGTTCATATTCGACACCAACCAACTCTAGCACGTATGCCAAATCATCTTTCTTAGCATAGCCCGCCAATTGCGAAGTGTTGTTTAATCTTATGTCTATGACTTTCTTAACTCCGGCTCTCTTCAAGCGAGCTACGAATTCCCGTAGGTTCTTCTTACTGAAACCGATGGTATAAATTACCACAGTATCACCTCAAAACAGGGTTGTAACGTAGGGGTCATCTGCCACCTCGTGCTGACTAGGCGGCTCGTACTCAAAGGCTTCTATGCCATAGTGCCTCATGAACTCCGCTACCAATGAACGATGACAAATGCTGGCGTCCGGACAAAAGCAGACCAAGGCTATAGACTTACCGGCCTTTAGCTTTTTCCACAGCCGCCGAAGGGCTGACTTCTTTTCTTCCTGTTCTAATTCCCTAACGAACTGTTCTTTATAAAGCGGCCACCACATTTGCGGATCTTGGTCTTTCCAACGGTTTATGAACTGATTAAACAGCCGGGGACTAGGAGCAAGTTCTGGTACCCAGAGCAGGCTGTCGGAAGGCGTATAAGACCTGGTTATCTGCCAGCGTTCGTCACATGAGACTTGCCTGCATCGAGCTAGAGATACCGTAATCAGTTGGCCAGCCATAACCATCACATCCGTCAGTGTGTTGCTTCTGTTGACATTATACCACTTGCGCAAGCTTTGTGATCGGTGGTCGGGCTTATTGTTGGGATTTATAACAAGGGCACAAGGGGACGGCAGTCTGTGTGAAAATTGGTTCGCGCTAGCATCAATATACACACCAATCACGAGCAATCCGGTCAGCGGGAGCATACTATGCAGTTCGATGTATGATTAAGCGTCAAAATTTCGTTTTCACACAGACTGACGGTTCTTCTGATCTATTTTATTCCATTTTATCAAATAAGCGGATCAAAAGAACCGTCCCCTTGTGATCCGGGGCAACAATTGCTTTACGAAGAGCCGAATGGATATAATTGACATAGGGAGTTAGGAGGCTTTGAACCCGGAGATAAGCGGTCGCAGCAATCAAATGGGGTAGAGTGGAGCGATTGATTATACGAGCTTTTAGCGGTTCGCCGATAACATTGCCAGTCGCGCTATCTGCAGCAGGGTGGTTTAAGAAGGTTTCGCGGGTTAAAGAGGTTATTATGTGGTACAAAGCCGGGGGCCTTACTTTGTGCTAACTTAACACCGAGATGCAAGCTGTCATGTGTGTATTAAGGGCGGGGTCAGGAATGGCTAAAGGAAAGGACAAAGTCGATATCAACGACTACAGGGTCTTGCGGCGGCGCTTGCTGGGACTGGAGGAACGAAAGAAAGAGCGCTTGTACCGGCTTGCTTGGCAGAGAGCTAGTGATGTAGCAACGATGTTGAAGGAGCGATACGGGGCAGGAGAGGTCTACCTTTACGGTTCCTTGGCTTGGGGCGGTTTCGATGAGCATTCTGACATCGATCTCTTCGTGGTAGGGCTTTCTGGCGAATACTGGCAGGCTTACATTGATGCGGAAGCCGCAGCCAGTCCCTTTCGGGTTAGCGTGGCCTGTGCAGAAGACTGTACGGAGAGTCTGAAGGCAAAGGTTAAAGAAAAGGGGGTGCGGCTGTGATCACGCCGGTCGAATACCTGGCTTTGAAGGCCAGAGTGGAAGAAGAGTTAGAGAACATCCGGAGGATGGAGACATCTCTCAAGAAGTTGCAGGTGTTTCCAAAGATAGTTACCGACAACATCAGTGGACTGCCGCTGGATGACGAGATTTCATGTCGGGTGTTAGGTTCGTATCTCCACGATTATTACTGCTGCCTGGAGCGGGTTTTTGTGCATGTTGCCCGCAGCTTCGGCGAGCGTGTACCTGACGGGTCACAGTGGCATAGGGAATTGTTGGAGGAGATGGCTTTGGCCATCCCAGGGGTTCGAGTAGCGGTAATAAGCAAGCAGACAAAGGGTAAAGTTGACGAGTTGCGGGGATTCAGGCATGTTTTCCGCAACATGTACGGTTTCAACCTCGACCCAGAAAAGGTACGGGCACTTCTTACCAAGTTGCCCGCGATATCCTCTGCAGTGAAGAAAGACCTCACGAAGTTTTTTCAGCAGATGGACCGTCTGCTGCTGGAAGAGACGTAAACCGCAGGCGATTCCTGTGGCTTATTCTTCCGTTTGCTCCAGGCGGGATGCTATTTTGTCAACAGTAGAAAGGGCGAAATCCTGGCCGTAGCTTCGTTTGAATAGCTTTGCCCGGAGTATACCTGGAGATATTTCGGGATATTCCTCCAGGATAGAGTTCACCGCCATTATTCGCGAAGCGTCAAACATTGAGGCGGCCATCAACAGTCTTTCTTCACCGCTCTTGTTCCGCAGTAGGGAGTCGAAAAGCCTCTCTATTTCCGGATGGGTATCATTCATCGAGTATCTCCTCCAGAAAACCGTCTACACCGATCTCTTGGGCCCAGTATCGCAGGTAGTTTATGTCAATCTGCCCTCGCAAGTAGCCTAGCACGTTTTTCACGTCTTGTATTTGCGTCTCAGAGCGAGAGTCCCTGGCCCAAGCCAGTTTCGACAGTATCGGGTCTTCGGGCGAGACGATCCATATGCTGAAATCGCCTATTTGATGGTGTTTCCGTTGCGGCAAGACAGGGGTGCCATCGCCCCTGAGACTTTCAATTGAATGATCTTAAGGCTTCCTTGATATTAACGATAGATTCTTTTTTGCTTATGCCTTGACTGACACAGTTGGGTAAACTCGGAGAGCACTGCCTTTGCTACTTCGTTAGTTCCATTATACCCGATGAGTCTGGGACGTGGCTTCCTGTGACTTATTACTCCGGTTGACTGATAATTGAAAAGTCAATCGCAATTTGCAACGTGGCCTCAAATACGTTATCATGTAGCTACTAGGAGGTGGTCGGATGAAGGCGGGCGTTCGCGAGGTGAAAAATCGTTTGAGTGAATACCTTCGGCGGGTAAAGCAGGGGGAAATCATCTACATCACCGAAAGGAACGTTCCGGTAGCCAAGATTGTCCCCGTTGAAGAGAGTTTGAAGGCAGAAGTGCTGGATCTGGTTGAACGGGGATTGGCTTCTTGGGAGGGAGGGAAACCGGCAGGGATTCACAACGGGCCAGAGTTAAGCGGATCTGCTTCCATCGCAGCACTTGTGGTGGAGGACCGGCGATGATTTTGTACCTGGACACGAGCGCGCTGGTAAAGCTTTATGTTCGAGAAGCAGGGTCCGAAACGGTGCGGACACTTGTAAACAGTGCGTCTTTAGTTGCTACCAGCAAAGTAGCCTATGCCGAGGCGCGGGCAGCTTTTGCCAGGGCTTTCCGCGAGGGGGTTCTGGGAGAGGAAGGCTACCTTCAGGTGGTCGCGTCCCTGCAGTCCGATTGGCCGCGGTACCTGACCCTGGCGGTTTCTGATTCTCTGGTGTGGCTGGCAGGGGAGCTGGCCGAGCGTTACCGGCTGCGGGGCTTTGATTCGATTCACCTGGCTTCCGCGATGACTTTAAAGGGAACGGCTAAGAGCCGGGTCAGAGCAGCGTGCTTCGATGCCAGGCTTTGGGATGCTTTTCTCAGTTCGGGGTTTGAGGTAGTCCCGGAAGTGAGACCGGGATGAACCGTAGACGGCACTCTGTCAGCATGCTCAGCGAAAAAGCCGCAGGTTTTGCGAGCGAAATGGGAGAGTTGCGCAGGGGTTGGGGTGTTCTCGATGCGTACTATATCCCGACACGCTATCCGAATGGGCTGCCGGGTGACATGCGGCCCGGGTTTTTGACGAAAAGACGGCCGGGAAAGAGGCGGTGGCTATGCAAATCCGGGAGGGTTTTGGTTTTGCATAACAGCGTCGCGAATGGGGAACCAACACGGTTGTGCCAGTAATGACTAAGGCTGAGTCCCTTCCCATGCTTGGCTAAAGACGGGTAGAGGTTTTGACGATAACCTTAATGAGGCCAAAAGGATTTGGGGAAGGGGGCGCAAGGATGCGCGTGGAAGGTTATCAGGTAAGCCTTACGAGTTCCTGGCAGGAAAAGAAGACGCAGGTAATAGAGGAACGGTTGGAAGTCTGGGATGGTGGTGCGGGCAGGGGCGGCGGGCCTGCGGGTGAGTGGCTCCGGGCTGACAGGGTGGAGCTTTCGACAACAGCCCTGCAAAAGGGCAAAGCCGTGAACGATACCGAGAGTGCGGACGATGTGGAGTTACCATCTGAGCTAGAAGAAAAAGTTAGAGTAGTGGCTCTGCTGGTGGAGATGTTTACCGGGCGCAAGGTGGAGGTTAACAAACTGAAGCTGCGGAAGTTGAACGGTGAAACCGAGGCAGGAGAAGCGGCGGTGACCGTTCCTGCCGGCAGCGGGCAGGTCAGGCGGGGGTGGGGTCTCGCCTACGACTACCGCTTTTCTTACAGTGAAGAGGAGAGGCTGTCCTTCTCCGGGCAGGGCGTGGTCAAGACCGCTGACGGGCGGGTGCTTAACTTCGATTTCCAACTGGACATGAGCCGTTCGTTCGCGGCTGAGGAGAGGCTGAGCCTGCGTTTGGGGGACGCGGCGATAGATCCTTTGGCGATAAGCTTTGTCGACAACGGCATCTCGTTTACCACCGAGCCCTGGGAGTTTGACCTGAACGGCGACGGGGTGAAAGAAAAACTGGCAACTCTCGCTCCGGGGGCTGGATTTTTGGTGTTGGACCGAAACGGCGATGGGGTTATAAACGATGGGCGGGAGATGTTCGGTCCCTCTACCGGCGACGGCTGGGCCGAACTAGCGGCGTATGACAGCGACGGAAACGGATGGATCGACGAAGGTGACTCCGTCTACTCCCAACTGCGGGTCCTGGTGCCAGCCGGAGGCAGCGAGGTAATGTTCAGCTTGTCCGAGCTTTCCGTAGGCGCCGTTTTCTTGGGCCGGGTTGCGACACCCTTTTCCTTCCGCTCGCCAGCGAATTCCGACCTGGCTTTGTTGAGGAGCGGGGGGATTTACCTCAAAGAAAACGGCCAGGCCGGGTTTGTGGGAAAGGTAGACATGGTTGATTTGAAAGCGTGAAAAAAGGGGAAAAATCAGGGGGACGGTTCCTGCGGTTTATTTCAAAAAATAAACCGCAGGAACCGTCCCCCTGATCGACCTGATTCACTAGGACTGGGTGCTGTTTTCGGTACTAGACTGGCCGTTTTGATTACAGGTGTCTTGACCGAAACCACGCCTGGGTCCCTTGCCTTTGCCGTGCCAGTTCTTCATGAGTTGCTTCTGTTCATCGGTTAAGATCTGGTTCATTTGGTCGCGTTGTTTCTGCATCAGCTCTTGAAGCTGGGCACGGAGTTGGTTGATTTCTTTCATCTTGGCTTCAACTGCCGATTTGTCCGGGTTGGTGTCGAGCTCCATCTGCTTCAGCTCGAACATGGCGTCTGCCAGTTTTTGGCGCAGCTCCTTGGTGGCTTCATAGGTGCTCTGGTTGAGCTCTTTTAGTTTTTGGCTCTGATCCTCGGTCAGATTGAGCTTCTGCGACAGAGGGGTCCAGTTGTCGATACTGAGCTGACCGCGAAGCCCGCCGAATCCCAGGCCCAAGCCGGCAGCAGACGCCACCGAGGTTACGCCGAATACCAGTACCAAACTCAAGACTAGAAACAGGACCTTTTTCTTCAAATCTTCACCTCCTTTATCGGCAGTCTGGGAAGCCGGCTCAAACCGAGAGCCGCTTCCTAACTAGAGTCTATCCCGAAAGTTTTACGATTCTGTGAACAGAAATCGAAAGAATTAGGAAAATTACTGTCAATACTGCCACGCATACACGGTAAGCCGGCACTCGGCACGCTCCCATCATCAGCGCCGTCTGGAAAACCGGCTAGTGGATCGGTTAGTTTCTGGCCAGATTTTGCTTGCTGCTGGATGCTTGCATAAAGAAGAATACAATGGGAGTTGTGTCGTTTGCTGCTTTCGATGGAATTGGTTAAAGTGAGCATTGGTTGTTTCCGATATGTTTAATATGAGACTAAGCAGGAAGACAGCAGGGAGGCGAAACGGATGCGGATCGAGGGGCCAGGGACGGCGAGCGATGTGAGCACCGCAAAGATCGAACCGGTCCGTCCGGTATCGGTCGATATGATCAGTGAAAAGCGGGTTTTGGAGAAGACCGAGGATGAAAACAGATTGAAAGTTTCGAAAGAAGCGGACGGAGAAAAGGCAACGAGGGAACCTGAGAGCCTGGACCGGGCGGTAGACATTGCCAATAAGGCCATGGAAATTTCCGGTTATAATCTGCAGTTTCGTATACACAAAGAGAGCGGAAGGGTTCAGGTGAAAGTGGTGGATGCCGAAACCCAGGAGGTCATCAGGGAGATTCCCCCGGAACAGATGTTGAGGCTCTCTGCCAGTATAATGGAAATGCTCGAGAACTTCCACAAGATGGTAGGACTAATGGTAGACGAATTGGTGTGAGGCAGGGAGGGGTAACATGAGTGTGAACATTAACGCTTATCAACAATACAGGAACTCGACGGTCGAAACGGCGAGCCCAGGAACGCTTCTTCTCATGCTGTACGACGCCGCGATTCAGAACCTGGAAGGAGCCAAGCGGGCCATAGAGGGCAACGATATGGCCGGGGCTCACAATTACCTGACCCGGGCCCAGGACATCGTTTTGGAACTGATGAGCACCTTGAACATGGAGTATCAGATATCGAAGAGCCTGTGGAGCCTATACGACTACCTGTACCGGCAGCTGGTTCAGGCCAACGTGAAAAAGAGCCTGGAGCTGGTCGAAGAAGTATACGGTTTTATGACCGAACTCAGGGACACCTGGCGGGAGGCAGTTAGAAAAGCGGGACGAACAGCGGCAGTGAGTTGCGGCAAGTCCCAAGGCATTTGCATGGAAGGGTAGAAGTGATGAGTGTTTTGGAAGAAGTGGTGGAAAAGCTCAGGCGGGAAAAAGACATTTTCAGCGAGATGTTACAAATAGCTGACCAGCAATTGCAGCTCGCCCGAGGGGCGGAGGATGAAAGCTGGTTGGACGAGTTTCTGAGGCTTTTGGAGCTGCGCCAGGGCTTGATGCAGGAAGTAGACCAGTTGACCAAAGAGGTCGAAGCCGTAAGGGCGAGACCGGGGTCTTATGAGGAGACTGGAGAGGTAAGAGAAAAGTACCGGACGTTGGTAGACGAGATTAAGGGTCTGATAGCCCAGATACAGGCCAAGGACACGACCTGTCAGGAAACAATGCAGGCCAGGCTTAAAGGGCTGGAAGAGAAGCTGGGAGAGGTGCGGACCAGCCGCAAGGCCAACCAGGCTTACCGCTTGCCGCCGGGCACCAATCCGGCATGGTTCATCGACAAAAAAAGGTAACTCCTTAACCGGGGACGATAACGGCGGGATATACCGCCTTTTTTTGTTTTATCGGGGCGAGTTTAGAGCAGACCGGTTATTTTGCTTGCTATTATGATTTGCGGGGAGTATAATGACATTAACTGCTCGGGGAATTCACTCAGGCAAGGCGGTCTTACCAACTTTGCCGGTTCGGGAGGAGCCGGAGCAGAATATCCAAAAAGTGAGGGGTTTTTTCAACATGTTCCAAGACAAGGTTTTAGTGTGTAGGGACTGCGGTGAGGAGTTCGTTTTCACTGCCGGAGAACAGGAGTTCTACGCAGAAAAAGGATTTGAAAACGAACCGAAGCGGTGCAGGGTATGTCGGCAGAACCGGCAGGGTAGAAACACGGGCGCCAGGGCACCGCGGGAAATGTACACAACGGTGTGTGCCGGGTGCGGCGGAGAAGCCAAGGTTCCGTTCAAACCGGTAGCAAACCGTCCGGTGTACTGTCAAGACTGCTTTGCCAAACAAAGAGCTATCTAGGTTTCCGAGCAACACAAGTGACAGCGAGGCCCGGGGGAATTCCCCGGGTTTTTCGTTTCTGTACGAGATTGTATTTTTCGATGATTTCCGCTAACAACCGATGGGCAAAAGGATCGACAGGAAGTTTTATCCACAAGAGTTTTTTGCCAGAGGTGGGTTATTAACACTGTTATCCACAGAAAGGGCGGGCCTTAGGCTACATTTTTCGCGTTTTCTGTTTTTGACGCTGATTAACGCAGGAGATTTAAGACAAACTGCGGGTGTCGGTTGTACAAGGTGATGGAGGATTTAACCGGTAATTGTAGAATATAATATCTAGTAATGCAAGGAAGGGAGTGGTCGTATGAGGATCGAGGTCAGGGGCAAGAACATCGAACTAACTGATGCCTTACGAGAGTACGTCGAGAAAAGGTTGTCCAAGCTGGAACGCTTCATCGACGACCTCAAAGAGGCCCAGGTGACCTTGTCGGTCGAAGGAGATACCCACCGGGTTGAAGTGACCATTCCGCTAAACGGGGTTATCCTCAGGGGGGAGGAGAAGACAGACGACATGTACAGCTCGGTCGACCTGGTGGTTGACAAGCTAGAAAAGCAGATTGACAAGTACAAGACCCGCATCTACCGGCGTTACCGGGAGGTAGGACTGAAGAAGGGGGTCACGGGGGAGGCTCCACCGGTAAAAGAGGAGGAGAAAGGAGAAGCCGCTAAGGTGGTCAGGACCAAGCGGTTTGCGCTGAAGCCGATGGATGTGGAAGAGGCGATTATGCAGATGAACCTCCTGGGGCACAGCTTTTTCGTGTTTTTCAACGTGGAGTCTGCGGAAGTGAATGTCTTGTACCGCAGGCGAGACGGGAATTACGGGTTGATCGAGCCCGAGTTTGAGTAGTTGCCGGGCTCGAATTGTGATAGTATATAGTTGTATAGCTACTAGCGGGGAACCTGATCAGGTTCCTCATTTATGTGCGCCCGGCATGGGCGCTGGCTATAGGGTGGAAGTCCCGAGCGGCGAAGGTAGCAGTAGCCATTAGCCTAAGGCAAGGGTGTCCATCGCGAGGTGGAATCTGAAGGAAGCCGGCGGCAAAC
>NZ_JABUEX010000098.1:0-5118 GCF_013314835.1 Syntrophothermus sp. | reverse complement strand
TTAGGTGAGCAGGGCAGCGATCTGCATTTCCCGAGGGCTCGCGCACCTGAGTACAGTGCAGAACGCGGACAGGCTTATCTTCTGAGTTCGGAAAGGGATCAGGAGTTTCCCTGTCGCTCTGGCCGCCATGCTCGATTCGAAGGTCCGGATTCGAACCGAAGTGATCAACCCGCGCGGATGGATATCATCCGCACTTCCTTCGTTTAAGTGTATAACTTAAGCTTTGCGTCCCAGATTACGCCTGAGATCAGCGGAGCGCTGCCGGACTGTTAGTAGTCGCGGACTGAACACCTCGTTGCCTTGGTGCGTACATCCCGACTCTATCAAGCTCGTCTTTTACGAGTGTCCTCGAAGCGGTCTCTTTTCGGGTGCAGTTTCGGGCTTAGATGCTTTCAGCCCTTATCTGCGAGCGCGTAGCTGCTCGGCATTGCCTTGCCAGACAACCGATCGACCAGAGGCGCCGTTGGTTTGTTCCTCTCGTACTAAAACCAACCTGCCCTCAGACCGCAATACACCCCTAACAGATAGTAACCGACCTGTCTCACGACGGTCTAAACCCAGCTCACGATCTCCTTTAATAGGCGAACAACCTCACCCTTGGCCGCTGCTGCACGGCCAGGATGGAAAGAACCGACATCGAGGTAGCAAGCCACCGGGTCGATATGTGCTCTTGCCGGTGACGACTCTGTTATCCCCGGGGTAGCTTTTCTGTCATCTAACGCTCTCACCAAGAGAGCTGAGAGGTTCGTTAAACCCGACTTTCGTCTTGTCACGTCTCACTGTGCGACGTAACATCAGGCTGACTTATGCTTTTACACTCTTTGTTGGGTTTCCGACCCAACTGAGTCAACCTTAGGGCGCCCTAGATATCTTTTCTAGGGCGTGGCGCCCCACCCAAACTGCCCACCTACCGAGGTCCTCTTCTCAGAGTTAGGGTCGTAGCCTCAGAAGGGTAGTATTCCAAGGTCGGCTCCACTCGAGCTGGCGCCCGAGCTTCGACGCCTCCTACCTATGCTCTACAACCAAGACCACAACCCAACGGCAGGCTGCAGTAAAGCTCCACGGGGTCTTCACTTCCCATTAGGGGTCTCCAGACTCTGCACTGGAATGTAAGGTTCACCGGGTATTAGTTAGGGACAGTAGGGCTCTCATTGATCCATTCATGCAAGCCGCCAATTAAGCGGCAAGGTACTACGCTACCTTAAGAGGGTCATAGTTACCCCCGCCGTTGACAGGCCCTTCTTCCCGTTGAACCGGGTTTTCAGGTACCTGCACTGGGCAGGATTCAGTGATTGTACTAGCCCTTACGGGTTCGCAATCACCTATGTTGTTATTAGACAGTTAGAGCCCCCAGGTCACTGCGACCTGCTTCCTTCGAAGCAGGCACCATTTATCCCGAGGTTACATGGCCAATTTGCCGAATTCCCTTAACTAATTTATGCCGACACGCCTTAGCCTTCTCAGCTTGGGGCACCAGTGTTGGATCTCGGTACGGACTGTCAGCTCCCTTTTCATGGGCTCCTGGAATTTACCGACTTACGTCATCACGGTTTCGCCTGGTTCTCGCCATTACGGCTCTCCGCAGGCTTCGACGCTTGAACACCCTGGCATTGGTGCTCGATATATCCGGAAGCGTTGGTTTTAATGCTGACCGGTACAGGAATATTAACCTGTTTCCCATTTGGCGTACTCCGATTAGGGTACGTCTTAGGACCGACTGACCCTCGGCTGACGAACATTGCCGAGGAACCCTAGCCCTTACGGCGATCGGGATTCTCACCCGATTTTGCTGCTACTGCTACCAGGATTTTCGTCTCTACGCGGTCCACGACACCTTACAGCGTCGCTTCTGCCCACGCAGAGCGCCTCCCTACTAGATCACCTCACGGTGCTCCGAGGTATCGGTAGTCGGCTTAGCCCCGTCCATTTTCGGGGCCCTAAACCTCGACTGGTGAGCTGTTACGCACTCTTTAAAGGATAGCTGCTTCTAAGCTAACCTTCCAGTTGTTTATGGCCTAGGACACCCTTAAGTGTTGACACTTGGCCGACATTTGGGGACCTTAACCTCGGTCTGGGTTGTCTCCCTCACGGACTAGAAGCTTACCCCCCAGCCCGGACTGCTGGTCTTCTACGACGACGGCGGTTTGGGAGTTTGACAAGAGAACAGGCCCTTTCGGGCCCGGCTTCCCCAATCAGTGCTCTACTCCGCCGACTGTCTCAGACCAGGTCATACTGAGATATGTTTCGGGAGGAACCAGCTATTCCCGACCTCGATTGGACTTTCACCCCTAGACGCAGGTCACGAGAGTGATTTGCATATCAACACCTCTAACGATCCTCCACGCAGCTTTCGCCACGCTTCGATCTGCCCACGCCTAGATCGCCCGGCTTCGGGTCGCATACGGACGACTGCACGCACTTGTATACGTCGCGTCTCTTCTCATGCACGCTTGTCGCTTTCGCTACGGCTGCTTCCATGACGGAATTAGCCTCGCCGCCAATATGCACTCCCTGGTTCGTTCTTCAAAACGCATGTTAGAACGCCGGCAACTTCCCTCGTACTGCGGCCTCGCGGCCGTTTCCTTCGGAAAGAAGATCCTTGCGCGCCCTAACGCTCTATCGCCAGCCAATTTCAGGCTCTTTGCACCTCCCTATCTGGGGTACTTTTCAGCTTTCGGTCACCCTACTACTGCGCTATCGGTCTCAAGACGTATTTAGCCTTGGAGGTTGGTGACCCCCAAATTCCCGCGCGATTTCCGACGCACGGTACTCAAGACACGGCCCCACTCTGGGTTCTTACGGTTACGTGGCTATCACACTCTATGGCAGGCCATTCCAGGCCATTTCACCTTCGGCTCCAGAGATGGTGGGCCGGCTTAACAACACCACATCTCCCTTGCGGGATTCGGTTTAGGCTAGGGCCGCTTTCACTCGCCGTTACTCACGGCATCTCGGTTGATTTCTTTTCCTGCCCCTACTAAGATGTTTCAATCCGGGGCGTTCCCGATCCTTACGGATCAAGTCAAAGACTTAGGATTTCCCATTAGGACATCCTCGGTTCAAAGGCTCCTTGCGCCTCGCCGAGGCTTATCGCAGCTTGGCACGTCCTTCTTCAGCGCTTGAGCCGAGCCATCCCCTGGCTGGCATTTGCAGCATAATGCCCCACTGATTTCTCAGTGAGCGTCTGGTCGCAAAGCTTGTACACGGCTTCTCAGGCTTAGATAGCGTCAATTTATCCAAGCCTCTGCCCTTCCACTTCGAGTTAGCCTCGAGGTGTGCACGTTTAATGGACTTGCTGGGATTCGGACCCAGGGCCTCCGCCTCGCAAAGGCGGCGCTCTACCAGCTGAGCTACAAGCCCCAGATGGTCTGGCCCAGCTAATGATTACGATACTTTATATGCTGGTCGCTTTTCACTGGTCTTGACAACTTTTCAGCTTCCGATCGGCGGTCACGTGCCCTTTCGGCACGCGAAACTTTAGGAGGTGATCCAGCCGCAGATTCCCCTACGGCTACCTTGTTACGACTTAACCCCCCTTGCAGAGCCCAAATTCGAACGCCTCCGTTGGAAGCGCTCTCATTCAGACCCTACTCGGGTGGTTTGACGGGCGGTGTGTGCAAGGAGCAGGGACGTATTCACCGCGTTCTATTGAAACGCGATTACTACGGATTCCAGCTTCACGAGGGCGAGTTGCAGCCCTCGATCCGAACTAAGGTTGGCTTTAGGAGATTGCCGTCCCCTTTCGGGGTAGATGCCCATTGTACCAACCATTGTAGCCCGCGTGTAGCCCGAGACATTCGGGGCATACTGACCTACCGTTGCCCATTCCTTCCTCCGCTTTAGCAGCGGCGGTCCCCACAGAGTACCCGTCACTCCGGAGAGTACGCTGGCAACTGTGGGCGTGGGTCTCGCTCGTTGCCTGACTTAACAGGATGCTTCACAGTACGAACTGACGACGGCCATGCACCACCTCTCAGCTAATCCGGCAAGGTCTTCAGCCTGGCCTTCATGTTGCTGTCGGTCCCGGTAAGCTTCCCGGCGTTGAATCCAATTAAACCGCAGGCTCCACCCGTTGTAGTGCTCCCCCGCCAATTCCTTTAAGTTTCAGCCTTGCGGCCGTACTTCCCAGGTGGCTCGCTTCACGGCTTCCCTACGGCACCAACCACGGTCGCACCGTGGCTGACACCTAGCGAGTATCGTTTACGGCTGGGACTACCCGGGTATCTAATCCGGTTCGTGCCCCCAGCTTTCGTCCCTTGCCGTCAGGACCGTTCTGGTGAGACGCCTTCGCCACTGGTGGTCCTTCAAGGATTACAAGATTTCACCCCTACCCCTGAAGTACCTCTCACCTCTTCCGGCCTCGAGCCGAACAGTATCTCCTGAAAGCCCGACAGTTGAGCTGCCGGATTTCCCAAGAGACTTATTCGGCCGGCTACAGACCCTTTAGACCCAATAATAGCGGTTACCACTCGAGCCGCCGGTGTTACCGCGGCGGCTGGCACCGGTCTTGCCCGGCCCTTGCTATGCAATGCTTTTTAGGCATCGCGACAGCCAGAATTGTATCCTGGCACTCGAGGTCCCCTTATCGCGGTTGCCCGCATTGTAAAGTTTTCGCGCCTGCTGCACCCCGTAGGGCCTGGATTCGTGTCTCAGAATCCATCTCCGGGCTCTTGCTCTCACAACCCGTACCCGTCGTAGGCTAGTAGGTACGTTACACCCACTACTACCTGATAGGCCGCAGACTCATCCTTGGGCGCCGGAGCTTTCGATCTGGATGCATTCCAGCAGCCCAGATCTAGTGGGTATTATACCCAGTTTCCCGGGTTTATCCCCAGCCCAAGGGTAGATTGTCCACGTGTTACTGAGCAGTACGCCATGTATTGCTACATTCGACTCGCATGGCTTAGTCGGACCTCGATAGCAGTAACCTCTGGCAGGATCAACCAGAATTAATCTTAGGAAGTAATGTTACTACCGATCGGAATTGGCTGAGTTCGCCAAGACCAGCGTCAGACAGGAAAAAACTCCCATCTCCACACTATGACTGTGCCGCAAACTGGAACTCGGCCCATCATCAAATCAGGGTCGCAGCCTTTTGTTTCGCGGCGCCTTTTCGGC
>NZ_JABUEX010000020.1:0-49963 GCF_013314835.1 Syntrophothermus sp. | reverse complement strand
TAACGAACCGCCTATACCTTGAGTATAAGGAAATGCGTCTGTGCCTCTTGGAGTACCTGCGTTCAGTCAATCCAGGTGTGAGTATATCGTTGCTCATTAGCAAGGCACAGAAGATTCTGGACCGTATCCTCTTCATCTGCTTTTGTGAAGACTGTCAACTGCTCCCGGCGCAGACGCTAGAGCGACATTCCAAAGCGGTCCCACCAGGATTCTCCAAGTGGGAGGTTCTCCAGGGACTTTTCCGTGCCATCGACAAAGGATATCCACCAGACAGCATCCCAGGCTATAATGGTGGCCTCTTCGCTCCTGACCCTAACCTAGATAGCCTTAAATTGCCCGATGAAGCCTGCGACCTCTTAACACAGTTAACTCGCTACAATTTTGATTCTGAAGTTAGCGTAACCGTCCTCGGGCACATATTTGAGCAATCGATAAGTGACTTGGAAGCAATGCACGCCGCGGCACATGGCGAAGAGGTAGAAAGTACTTCCCGCCGCAAGCGGGAGGGGGTTTATTACACTCCGCCATACATCACGCAGTTCATCGTCCAGGAAACCTTAGGCAAGTATCTCGAGGAGCAGTTTCGGCGCATTGTAGACAAGCATCAGCCAGACCAGAAACGGAGTAAGAAAAAGAAGAGAATTACTTGGCAAAGGGTTTATGACGAGTACCGGGAGCTTTTACTCCGAACGCGTGTACTTGACCCCGCTTGCGGTTCAGGAGCCTTCTTGGTCGCTGCTTTTGACCTGTTATGGACTGAATATGACCGGGTAAACAGAGCCTTGGCCGAGCTGCGCTCTGGTATGGCCGAACAGGCAGCGTTCTGGGACCTGAACAAGACTATACTTAACAACAACCTCTATGGCGTGGACTTAAACGAGGAGTCTGTGGAGATAACCAAGCTGTCCCTATGGATTAAGACAGCAAAAAGGGGCAAGCCTCTTACCGACTTGGACCATAACATCCAATGTGGTAACTCCTTGGTGGACGACCCCAACGTTCATCCCCGAGCCTTTGATTGGCAGGCACGATTCCCTGAGGCGTTCCAGGATGGCGGCTTTGACGTGATCATCGGCAACCCGCCGTACATTAAGTTGCAGAACTTCCTACAGTTCCATCCTCGGGAAGCTCGTTGGCTCATTGAGCACTATCGGACTTGTCAGACAGGTAACTTTGATATGTATCTTCCCTTCATTGAGAGGTCACTCAACCTTCTGAGAGCTGGGGGAAGAATGGGATTCATCGCCCCGAGTGTCTGGATGAAGAACGACTATGGGGAGGGGTTACGTGGCCTTTTAGCGGAACTAAGGTACATGGACCGACTCGTTGATTTCAAGAGCTATCAAGTATTCAAGGATACTACCACGTACACGGCGCTTCAGTTTTTCACTCGCCAGCCGGTAAACGAGGTAGCCTATGCGGAGGCACCTGACGGCGACCTAATGTCTCTCCAATGGGCCGGTAATTCGTATAGAGACCTTAATGAGCGCCCTTGGGTTCTTCTTCCAGCCGACGAGCAAGATATTATGCGCCACTTAAGTGAATCCGGTGAGCCACTATCTGAAGTGGCTTACCGAATATTCGTGGGCGTTCAAACGAGTGCAGACAAGGTATATCACCTCGAAAGGATTGACCACGACCGGTTCTTTTCACGGGCGCGCAAGGCGGAGGTTGAGATAGAGGAAGAGATAATGCGCCCCCTCGTGTCCGGTGAGCATGTGAAACGATACGTTGAGCCGGTCACCAGAACGTATATTCTATTCCCATATGATGTGACTGAGGGGGAGGATGGCAACTGGCATGTACGATTGTGGACCCAGGATGAGATGGAGAACAGGTTCCCCCATGCTTGGGCCTACCTCCGCAAAGTCGAGAAGATACTTCGTGAGCGTGAGCATGGGATTATGGATAGAGATGATGGCTGGTGGGCCTTTGGCCGAATCCAAAATCTGGACAAGCAACATTTTCCAAAGTTGATTATCCCCCGTTTGCTGTTACACCTGGAGGCATCGATGGACCTAACCGGGAAGTTCTGCCTCGATAACGTCGACGTGGGAGGTGTCTTCGTCAAGCCAGGGTGGAACCCGTGGTATGTCTTAGCTGTCATTAACTCCCCGGTTGGCGACTTTTTCTGGAGGAGGCGGTCAAAACCGTTTCGTGGAGGCTATCGTTCGGCGAACAGGCAGTTCATTGCACCTCTACCTATCCCTAGAGCCACTACAACACAGCAAAACGAGGTAGGAGCGTTAGCGGAACATCTGTACGAACTATACACCAAACGGCGGGCCATACAGGATACAGTTCTCCACCGCATATGTACCGACTTCGGGCCTGGGAGGTCCTCCCGTAGGCTAGAGCAGTGGTACGAACTTGAATTCGCTGACCTGCACAAAGAGATTAAAGCGAAGTTCAAGCATACCATTCCCGTTGTCGAGCGAGACGAATGGGAGGAATACATTCGGACCCCAAAGGAACGGTTAGCCGAGATAGGAGAGAGTATTGGTAAGCTAGAGAGCGAGATAAATCAGAAGGTGTTCTCCCTGTATCGGCTGTCTGACAAAGATATAACAATAGTCCTAAAGGATGAGAGGATAACCTCTTGAGCCCTTAAAAGGCTTCTAGGAATATGCTCGGAAACCCTATCGAAGGGGCTACATCCCACAATATATTTGGGACAATTCCTAAGGATGGCTACAACATATGAAGGCTGTGAGGGTTTTCGAGCAATCTCCTAGGAGGCTGTTTAACCCCCCTCGTTTTTTCCAAAGTGTCCTATTTGTAGTGGCTAGAAAGCTTGGAGCACAAACATGTCATAGCTATTCGTGAAGGCAATAAACCACAACCCCTGAACACAAGGGTGACAATTATTGGTTAATTTTCAGGTTAAGCAGCTCTGCAAGCCTCTATCTCCAGGCTGATTTCCCCCGGAGGCGTGGGCTGTATATCTGAGGATTGAAGAAGAAGTGAATATTGAAATGGGGAGATTAAGAGAGGGTGCCCGATCCCGCTAAGATAGACACCCTCTAGCAGGGACAAAAGCCCCAAATCAAACCCTTGCCCTGCCGATTTTATTATAGCCCAAAAGGGGTAACTGCTACAACAAAAAAAGGGGGCGTTCTTATGGCTAAGTGGGAGAGATACATAGTCTACCCGTTGCTATTTGTGGCGCTGTTTTTGGGAGTGGCTCGTGAAACGCGGGTACTACAGGCAGCGGAAAGCATCGTTGATGAGATACGGGCCAGGCGCGTGGTAGTGGTTGATGAAGCCGGGCGGGAACAGCTGGTGCTTCGCGGTGCCGCACGGGAGGGGGGGGATGGCGGGCGGATTGAGATGTTCAATAAAGAAGGCAAAAAACAAATTGAACTAGGTGCGTCGACAATAGCGGGCGGCTGGATCAATTTGTTCAACCCAGAAGGCAAGGGTGGGATGCATTTAGGGGTGGTGTTGGGCGGGAATATCGGCCTGTACAACCCAGAAGGCGCGGGGGTATGGTTGTGGGCTGATAAAGAAGGCGGATCCGTGAGGATATACAATCCCCAGGGAATTCCAGCAGTGACAATCAATCAAGATTCCTTCGTGCCTCAGCGCGATTATTGGACAGCTCTTGAATTAACTGCTCGTCTTAATACAGGGGGATGGGCTTTAACGCAAAAGTTGATTCAGACGTCATTCATCGTTGTACTGTCTACTGCAGATGGACTTAAGTTAGAGGCGTGGGTTAATACAACATGTCAGCCCACTTGGAATTTTTATCTTGGGCAGGGTAGATTCTCGGTATCAGATAGAGAGGTTAGGGTGGCATATGAGGAAGCAGGTAACTATGTGTTTGAGAAATACATTCAGCCAGCGTTCCCTCAAGTATCTAAGAATGAGGTTAAGATAACGTTCTTCATTCAAAGTTGTGAGGTAGGCACTTGGCGTAACGGGGTTATGAAACTCAAAGGTGAATAAACTGGGAACTAACTGGTGCTGTAGATTCAACATGGAGAGCCTTGAGCGCCATGCCCGGACTTTTTTGTTATTGGTGCGGGTGCCATCTGTCACTAGGCTAGTCTAGGCGTTGGTTCTAGTAGTAACCTTATTATGGCCCGTGGTAGGGCAAGAGTTGGGTAAACGTTAGGAGGAAAGGGGCCTCCAGGAGCACGCAGGAGGCCCGCAGGCGCGAGTTTTAGGACAGGCTAAGGTGATTCTACCTATCCTGGGTGTAGAGGCCCATGGCAGGGAGTTTTGCGAGTTTCGCGAGGCTATAAAAAGCTAAGGGAGCGGCCATGTGAAGACGACTGCTCCTCTGCTATTTGCCCTGCCCTCTTCGGCAGGTTATCCCGCTTTTGGGATGATGGCCTCCTGTTTGCCCTTCGTAAGGACGTAATTCTCTCCATCCCATCGGAAGTAGTATTCGACGTAGCCCTGATATTTGGGATTATCGAGGATATACCGAACTGTACCCGGGTACCAGAGGCCTCCCCGTTTCGTGGGGACGCCTTCGGCGTTGAGTGTGTCTGCTATCTCCTGGAGCTTGCGGCCCTGCTTACGCAGCGTGTAGATGCGGCGGACTGTTTCCGCTTCTTCGGCTACAACCTGGAGGCCTCCGTCCTTATCCCTGGCATACCCTAACGGTGCGGGGCCCCCGGCGAACCCTCCCCTTTGAGCCTTTTCCTTCTTGCCGGCAAGGGTGCGCTGAGTGATGGTAACTCTCTCCTGGGCGGCCATGCCGGCGAGGACGGCGAATATCGTTTGCCCCATGGGCGTGGCCGTATCTATGGGTTCGGTGACGGAACGCAATGTTATGTTGTATTGGTCCTGCAGGGCGTTAACCGTGGTAACTGCGTATGCGAGGTTGCGGGCGAGTCTATCGAACTTCCACACAAGGAGGACTGAGAAGGCCTTTTTCTCCGCAAGCTGGAGCACCTTGAGGAAACCCGGCCTATCCTCTGGCTTTGTGGCACCTGAAATGCCGGCGTCTTTGATGACGTCTACTAATTCGTATCCCTGGGATTCAGCGAAGGCGCGAATGGCTTTCTCCTGAGCCTCCATGCCGTAACCTGTGGAGGCCTGTTCGTCGGTTGAGACGCGGACGTAGCCGACTGCTTTTCGAGCGACTATTTGCTTTTCCTCCGCCTGTTGCTTAGTTTGACTTTGAAGTCTTGCCACTCTCTTGCTTGCCATGCCGGGGGCCCCCTTCTTCTTTTTAAATTCTCGTTAATAATCGCAAAGGGGCGTAGCGTTTCGCTTGGTGGTCCATTTTTAGATCCACCCATATGTATATTTCGAGTAATTGTATTCGTCTATTAACTTGAGAAGTGTTTTTTCCGATCGACTAGTGTAATCCTTAACTTCATTTGCTATGTCTTTTATAATCTCGCAAAACTTAACATATCTTTCCGCAGGATTCTCGTTATAGTAACACCCATAAGCTTGCGCTATTTTATTATCCCAAAGAGGAAAAAACTTAGGAGCCAAGAGATGTAAAGCTTTAGCCACTGCTACAGGGCTCCTCCTCCCCTGCGCTTTACCTGAATCGATTTGCAAAGCTTTAAGTAAATCATCAAATAAATGCTTTATATCATCATTATCGGAACTTGATAACGTGAAAATGTCTCTATCTCTGAAGTTTTCAATTCGGGAGAGATTATCGGTTAAACATTTTTCAAGTTTATCAAAATCGAAAAGCCCATACCGATAAAATGCCTGATTCCACGTCAACAACAATACACCTAATCCATCTGCCATATCCGAAGGTTTACCCCAAAAATGGGATACAAGAAAAGTTGCCACTTTGTACATAGCATCACGCTTCTCATGGTTTTTAAATTCCTCGCAGCCTTTACGAAATTCCTGACGATCTGGAATGTTGATAGGCATTATTTATACCTCCGTTTATTGCCGATTTAATTCTAAACTGCTGGCCCGGCCAACTTCGAGATCCGGCTGATCAAATGCGTTGAGACCATAACCCTGGGCGGCCTGTTCGTCGGTGCTGACCCGAATGTAGCCGACTGCTTTTCGAGCGACTATTTGCTTTTCCTCCGCCTGTTGCTTAGTTTGCCTTTGAAGTCTTGCCACTCTCTTGCTTGCCATAGGGAGGACCCCCTTCTTCTTTATAAATTCTTAGCAGAATTTATAATAACCCATCCCGAGGGAGTTGTCAAGCATCTATTGAATAATAGCGGAAAGTAGTGTATAGTATCGGTAGGAGGTGTTTACTATGAATGAGGGGCTGATTTTAACACCTGAAGAAGCTGCCAGCTATCTGAGGGTAGACTTACGCACTGTATATAAGATTCTGAGGGAAGGCCAACTCCCTGCCGGCAAAGTGGGGCGTCAATGGCGTATTCGCAAGGAGGACCTGGACCGCTTCCTTACCCCCCATATGCCGGTCGCAGAGGAGGAACTCTCTCCTGAAGACCTGGCGGCTATACAGCGAGGGCTTGAAGACATAAAAGCTGGCCGCGTCGAACGGTGGGAAGACCTAAGCAAGGAGCTGGGGCAGTGAGCACCTGGGATGTTATTGTCTCACATGAAGCCGCGAAGACTCTACGCCGGCTGGACAGCCGTCAACGGAAGCGATTGCAAAAGGAGATTTATGGCCTGGCTGAAAGCCCATATCCTGCCCCAGGCCGCGACATAATCCCCGTAAAGGGGGTCCCGGACCTCTTGAGGCTGAGGGTGGGGGATTGGCGAATCTTCTACACCATAAACGATACGGAGAATACCGTTTATGTTGCGGCTATACGGCCTCGTGGTGGCGCCTATCGGAGGCTGTGACCCTTCAACAAGAGGAGGCCTAAACTATGAGCATTCGTGAAGAACTGTTAAAGGCAATTGAGGCCATGAGCGAGGAGGACCTAAGGGCTGTTCTGGACTATGTGCGGCTGCTACAAGAACCCGAAGAAGTGGAACCCACGGAGGAGGAACGCGAGGCCATTGCCAGGGGTAGAGAGGAATATGCCCGTGGGGAATACATGAAGTGGCGTGGTCTTAAGCGGAGCTGTGATATCTGATGCATTCCTATGATGTGATACTAACCAAGGGTGCACAAAAGATTTACAAGAGGCTGACGGCGAAGCTGCGGCATGGCATTGACCAGTGCATTGTATACCTGGAGGTTAACCCGACCTGGGGACCGAATGTAAAGAAACTTGCAGGTGAGCCTGGTTGCTACAGATATCAGGTAGGCGGCTGGCGTATCCTCTATGAAGTAGATGAAACGACCCGAGAAGTAAGGATATATGATATAAGGCCCCGGGGCGATGTTTACAAGCATTGAGTAAGGATCGCGCTGTGGGTATTCGCGAGGAGCTTATATATGAGGGAGGCCGGGACAATGGGCGTTCGCGAAGAACTGCTGAAGATAATGGAGACCCTGAATGAAGAGGACCTAGAGGAACTCCTCGAGTACGCCAGGTGGCTCCAGGCCGACAAATTCGAGGAGCTAACAAAAGAGGAATACCGAGAGCTTGAAGAGGCCGAAGCTGAAGTTGCCCGTGGAGAGGTGGTGCCCTGGCGTGCAATTCGGCGGACAAAGGTTTCGGGTTGAACTTTCCCGCAAGGCGCGGAACTATTACGAACGATTAGATGCGGATACGGCGGCCAGGTTAGACGAAGCATTTGAGGCTATGGAAGAAAATCCGTGGAGCGGGGATATTCGGCCAGTTAAAGGCAAGCCCGGAACCTGGAGACGGCGAGAGGGAGACCTTCGCATTATTTACCGCGTGGACAAACAAACAAGGGTTGTAACGGTGACTTTGATACTGCCCAGGGGTGACGTATATAAGCATTGAGTAGGGGGGCTCCATGAAACTTTCTAGCGGGGAAGTGCCGGCACTGTCGAGAGGAGATAAGGAGCCCCAAACTGTGAGCATTGGTAATTCTAGCTTGCGCAGAGAGGAAGGGGATCGATGGTGCCTAGATCATTTCCAATTTGGCAGTTAAACGAACGGGGGGCTGGTCTTGGAGGGGGTAACCATGCTACGCGCGTAAAGAGGTTCGTAGCATTTCTCTCAGACTGGGGGAGCTGGTACTTTGAGGTGCCTGTTGCCCCCTCAAGAAGAGGGGGCGACTGGAGCCGGCCACGGCACAAAGTGGATGCCGTTTGTGTTCTCGGGGCTGAGAGTCAGGTGCTCCCCCCTGTCAAGTGGGCAGATTCCTCTTGGACGGAGGATATAGGATGCGAGGCTTTCGAGAACGAGAAAGTCGCACTTGTTGAAGTTAAAACAAGGCCCCTATCACATAATGCGCTTGGACAGCTTATTACTTACGAAGAAGAATTTGCATCAAACTGGGGGTGCGAAGTAGACTCCTGTTGGGTTGTCTGTACAGAAGCCACCGATGAATTAATAGAGATATATAATGGCGAAGGGATTTCCGTGGTAATCATGCCTTGGGGAAGTTATGACCCAGGGGATTGGGAATTTTTTGAGGCGTAGAGAATCCTAGATTTTCAGAGTTCGATAAAGCAATAGACGACTAAGAGACTAAAAGGAGCTGCGTGAGCCATGTCGAAACTGCTTGCGTGGAAATGCCGGCAATGCCGGACCGTAACCTACGTCGAGGCCCAGGACCCTACAGGGCGGAGCTTAAACCTGCCCGGGTACTGCAGCGGGTGCGGTAAGGAGCTGGACCGCAAGGCCGCGGAATTCCTGGGGTGGCATGAAATACAGGATAGCCCAAGGCCCTCGCAATAACCTACCCTTATGCACTGCATAGGCGTTGCTGCAGAGGCGCGAAGGGAGGGTGGCCGTTGAGAGAAGCTATTTATGCCTACAAGCGAGGGAAGCGCGTCTACGCACGCAAGAATGGCAGACTTCTTTATGTGCATTACTACGTTGCCGACGGGCATGTCTATGAGATTCCCCGCGGGCGTGGACATCCTCGTGCCCGTGTATGCTTCAAAGAAACACCTGGGGGGCGAGAGGTTCTCTGGGAGGAGTATGACGGCGCAGCCCTTCTGGAGGCGATTCGCAGGGAGAACAAGATGATATTCTCCTTAATGCCATACATCGAAGACGAGAAAGAGCGAATGAAGGTTATAGAAGACTTCCTAGATGCCCTTGAGGTGCCAAGAGAAGCAAAAGACCCTTCACGTTTAGAGCAGAAATAGAGACCCTATCCAATGATAAGGGTGGTTTGACAAGGGTTGTCACAGTGGATAGGGTGTGGTGAATAGGGTTGTCATGACCCTATCCAATGATAAGGATGATGATAAGGGTGGGATTGATAACCCTCGAAAAGGCTGGGGGTATCCCTCACAACGGCCCGGCGCATGATAAAGGACGGGCGATTGAAAGCAGAACTCAGGAAAGGCCCCAGGGGGCAGGTTTACTACGTAGATCGAAGAACAAATTCGAACGGCGCAAGCTGTGATTGACGTGGTTCTCGCGACCCAGCTGGTATCCATACCTGACCTGGTGGACCCGATAGTATTGGCTAGGATAGAATGGAAGTGAGGAATGAAAAGTTAGTTGAGGTCTCGACCCCCCTCACGGAGCAAGAAATCAGGACAAATATGTCGAATCCTGATATAGTTATAGAAAACCGGAGCAGTACTGCGATAAGCCCGAATAAATGATCGACCAAAGGGGGCAGGAACGTCCATGTGGGAGCGGCTGACCTCGCTCGAAGAAAACCTGAGGGATCGAACCCTCGGCCGTATCATAGCAGCCATTATACCTCGATGGGTCCACCCTAACCACATCACATCTCTCAGGATAGTCCTAGTGGGTGTAGCCGTAGCGCTGTTCCTGATCGGCCAGCCCCTTGAAGTCCAAACAAATGTCCTCATCGCCGCGGCGCTTACCGATACAATCGACGGCATGCTCGCCCGCTCTAGAAAGCAGGCCTCCCGCACCGGAGCATACCTGGACCACTTCTCAGACTGGCTGGTCGGCGGCTGGATGGGCATCCTGGCCCTCACCAACGGCGTGCTCGAAACTGGCATAGTGGTTCTGATGATCACGCCTCAAGTCCTTGTGACTATTACAGACCGGATTAAGGCATCACATCTCAGGTTCAAGGATAACAAAACACGCCTGCTGGCCCTCGTGATGGGACCCGCCAATTTCCGGCCCAACACCGTCTCCAGGCTGCAATTTGTCGCAGTTCTCGCGGGTTTCACAATGATGCTGCTCAGCAAAACGGAGAATTACCCTGCTCTCCGCAAGGCGGGGCTTGTCTGCCTGTATGCCGAGGTGTGCCTAGCGTGGATGCTGGCAATCGACGGTCTCATTGGCATATACTATCTTCTTCGCAGACCGCACCAGGGAAGCGGGCGTCCCGTGATACCAGATTGACGTATTCCCGCGAGCTCAGTCAAAACTTGTCCCGTCTCCACCGCCTCCTGAAGTAGAAGACGTCTTGGACGTGCATGGAGCTATATACTAAGGCCTGGGGCAGAGGAGCAAGGGCGGCGGTATCCTGAGTAATGTCAGTGGCACGTCAGTGCGATGTTCAGTGTGTTGAGGGTGCAAGAGCTGGAGGGTGAGGCATTCCGGGTGGTATAGGGGGTCTTCAATCTTCGGAATCTGATGGCCCGGCTATTCGGGCGCGCGGCTTCGCGAAGGCGACCGCGAAATTCGTTAAGGGGGGTACCGGGTTTCAGGAATCCGGTGTTGGAATAGTATTGCAAAACCTTATAACAGGAGCGATGCTTTTCCGATAGGGATATGCCATCAGGAGGTCTCTAGAAACGCGTAGGAGGCCCGTAGAGGCGTGATTGGGGACGGGCTCATATGATTACCCCCTGTAAAATCAAGGGCGTAGAAGCGAAAATTGAGGGGCACAGCTCGGCGTTAAGGGTACAAGCGATCGCCTGCAAGGTGTACCCTTGCTTGCGTAGGGAGTATATTCTGCGGACCGTCTCTGCCTCTTCGGGAACTAACTAACTGCAGGCCACTCTCTTTATCTCTGGCATATCCGAGGGGGGCTGGCCTAGTATTCATGATTTACACCTTTAGCCCGCTAGACATTCCTAGACATCCTGGGGATGGTGCGCTAGCGGGAGCTAGCGACTGCACCTAAAGCAAGGAAACTCTCTAGGAATTTCGCTAGACTTGTCTAGAAGGCCTCTAGGCATTAGCATTCAGACTTCTTTGTTGACTATTAGTTGCTAATAATGATCTAATAATAACGCTCCAATGAATGTCAGCCGTAGCAGAGCTTTTATCCTCTGATTAGCGTAGATCAATAAGCCCAGAACATTCCTCAGCCTGAGCAGGGCGTTTGCTACGATTAGTGAAATATGCTAGCTGGAACACTTTCCTAGCCGTAAGAGGACTTTTGTCTTCTGATTAGCATAAATCGCCAACTAGACAGCCCACCCGCTCTAGCAGGGATTTTACCTTTCGCTTAGTGATTCTCGCTAGCTAGCCACTCCTAGTTAATCCAATAATCAACCCGTTCAAACCCCAGATGAAAAATCGTTAGTAGCAATAGTTCTTATATGGCCGTTGTCACTCTCTTTGGAGAGAATGACATTAATATGGAAAATCTTATAAAATATAGGGTCGAGTCCGATTTTGTGTGTAAGTTCTCCTCTGTGTGGTAGCTATCGCCTCCCAGTCTACTGTTCTAGGTTGCTTCTGGGTGCGTCTCTTCTCCTCTTTTGACCTCTCTCTGTTTTGAAAGGCCTTGCCTCCATGCCCAGTATTCGGTCATGTCAAGATACTTATGCCCCGTTGTCCACTCCTCATCAATCTCCATAACCACTGCTCCAATCAGCCTTTGTGCAGCCTCCTCGTTGTTGGGGAAGATGCCGACCAGTTGGTGGTGGACAGGCTCAAAGATGAGTTAACCAAGCTTGGGTTCACATTGCCTGAGTGGGTGCAGAAGTATCAGGACTTCATCCTTGGGGCGGTGGTGGATGTAGTAGTAGCGATCTTGAATAGATTGGGTTTTTTCGAGCATTCGGAGATGGTAGAGCTCGACTCGAAGCCAGCATAGGACTTGACCCTTTTTCGGTCAAGGTCGAATATCACGTACCGGCTAGCAGGCTTCCCGGGGAGAATCCGGCGAAGCTGGATGATTCGGCAAGGGAGCAAGCGTTGAAGGATGCTATTGATCTTATCCCACAGGTACGATTTGAACATTGATTCTTACTGCCCGGCCTTAAGAGGCCGGGTTTTTTTATTGTGCGCCTGGCATGGGCGTTGTCTATAGGGTGAAAGTCCCGAACAGCGAAGGTAGCAGTAGCTGTAGCTTAAGGCAAGGGTGTCTGCGGTGACGCAGAATCTGAAGGAAGCCGGCGGCAAACCTCCGGCCCGAGGACCACGAACCACAGGTGAGGCTAGCGGCAGTTGGATGAGCTTGCAATACAAAGCGAAGTCCTTGCTACCGAAGGCTGCCGAGAGTAAATGGGGCGGGCGCATGGAGGGAAAGACAGCGTTCTTACCCGGGGAGATCTGCCGGAGGTGCCAATTGAATTGGTAACCCGTGCAGCGATGTACGGCTGAACCGGCAGAAGTCAGCAGAGGCCGTAGTACTTGTAGTGGAGACGTCCGCCAAGGAAGGGCCGAACATGAATGTGAGGGAAGTTCATGGCGAGCTCGAGGAGAGAGCAAAGACAGCAGAAAATCCCATCTGGGAGCTATCCTCAGAAGGAAGCGGTGAATCCGCAGGGAGCTGGGGAAGCGCCGAGTTCTCTTCCGGCGCAAACCACCGGAACGACCCGCGAGGCAAATCGTACCAACCTTATGGAGATGGTGGTAGAGCGGGAGAACATGATTCGAGCGCTGAAGCGAGTAGAGGCGAACAAAGGAGCAGCTGGCGTTGACGGAATGAAGGTTGAAGACCTTCGTGAGTATTTGAAGGAAAGCTGGCCCGAGATTCGGGAGCAACTGCTCGCTGGAACATATCATCCGAAGCCGGTCCGAAGGGTCGAAATCCCGAAACCCGACGGAGGCGTCAGGCTATTAGGTATACCCACAGCGCTCGACCGCATCATCCAACAAGCACTCTTGCAGATTCTGACCCCCACATTCGACCCCGAGTTCTCGCCGTTCAGTTATGGATTTCGCCCATACAGAAAGGCAGAGAATGCAGTCAGAAGAGCCCAGGAGTATATCTCCGAAGGATACCGCTGGGTGGTAGACATGGACTTAGAGAAGTTCTTCGATCGGGTCAACCACGATATCTTGATGTCGCGGGTAGCCAGGAAAGTGAAGGACAAACGGGTTCTACGACTCATTCGGCGATATCTTCAGGCTGGGGTGATGGTTAACGGATGCTGTGTGGCCACAGAGGAAGGGACGCCGCAGGGCGGCCCGCTGAGCCCTCTGTTGGCTAACATCATGCTGGACGACCTTGACCGGGAGTTGATGAGGAGGGGTCATTGCTTTGTCCGGTATGCCGATGACTGCAACATCTACGTGAAAAGTCAAAGGGCCGGGGAGCGGGTAATGGAGAGTGTCAAGAGATTTGTGGAAGGGGAGCTAAAACTTAAGGTCAACCTGCAGAAGAGCGCGGTAGACCGACCGTGGAAGCGGAAGATTCTTGGGTTCTCATTCACATGGGACAAGGAGCCTCGGATACGGTTAGCACCTAAAACCATTAAACGGTTTAAGGATAAGATCCGAGAGCTAACGAAACGAAGCCGAAGTCAATCCATGGAGGACCGGATTGGAGCACTGAACACGTACTTGATGGGGTGGATTGGATACTTTAAGCTAGCGGATACCCGCAGCGTTCTCCAGTCACTTGATGAATGGGTTCGTAGGCGGCTTCGAATGTGTTACCTGAAGCAATGGAAGAAGCCCAAGACCAAACTTCGTAACCTCATCGTTTTGGGAATACCCGCGGACTGGGCTGCCCTCATCAGCGGTTCTCGGAAGGGTTACTGGCGTTTGGCAAACACTCCACAAATGAACAAAGCCCTTGGTCTGGCCTTCTGGCGAAACCAAGGACTTCGTAGTCTCGTAGGAAGGTATGACCAGCTTCGTTTTACATCATGAACCGCCGTATACCGAACGGTACGTACGGTGGTGTGAGAGGACGGGGGTTAGCCGCCCCCTCCTACTCGATTTCTTGTCAATAATTAGGTAAGGTAGACGACAGGATTCCAGCGTTTGTTGCTCCCATAATGGAGATGGTCATCGGAGCAGCGCGACTATTATTCGATTCAGATGGAACACGGGCGATTAAGAAAGGTGATGTTGCAGTAGTATACGGGTTGGGCCCTGCAGGATTGATCTATGTGCAGTTGACTAAAGCCATGGGGGCCCGAAAGGTCATTGCAGTCGGTCGACACAGGTTGCGACTCGGGAAAGCTCTTATGTTGGGCGCGGATGTCGCTATCGATGCTCAGGAAGGGCACGTAATTGATAAAGTTCGGGATATAGGGGAAACCCTGGATATTATCATCGATGCAACCGGAGCCGACATTGTTACTGATGTCTTGGCTCTGGGGCATTCCGGTATGGCTTTTGTTCCGTACGGGGTGCCGCCTTTTGACTGGAAGGAAAAGCTACCAGAGCTCGAGGGGAAGGGTATCGTCTTTCGCGATGGCGGACTGGTGGAAGCTCGAGTTGCTGTTGAACAATGTATTGACTGGGTCGCTAACGGGGCCATACGCCTGGAGCCGATTATAACACACCGGATTTCGCTAGAGCAGGTTGAGTTCGGCCTTAAGCTCTGCCATGACTTCAGGAACGATACCTTAAAGGTGGTCATAGATATGGCCATATAGGCTCTCCACTTGACATCCGCTAGCCTCCTTTATGATGTTGCATTTCTGAACCGAGGCTACGCCCCTGGGGGAGTGTAGGTTATTCCCATTTCGTTCCGGGTTGGCTGCGTAAAATGAGATTTCCAGTTTCCTGGATGTGTTTCTGCAAAACCCAAGTTAATGAAAATCAAGATGGGGTGATCAAACCAAGACGAGTTTCAATCCGAAACCCCGTAATTCATCTTGCATCCTGGCTTCCAGGTTGGAGTCGGTGATAATAATATCCACGCTGTGCAGGTCAGTTACGATGGTAAAACTTATCTTTCCGAACTTCGAGGAATCAGCGACTAGAATCACCTCTCGGGCGCTCTGAATCATGGCTCTCTTTACCTGCGCCATGAGGATCCCTCTTTCCATCAGGTGTCCGTTATCCACAGCATGAGCGGCCAGGAATAGTTTGTCCGCCTTAATATCTGATATGCTTCGCTCAGCTTCTGGCCCAACCAATGATAATGTTGCGTAGTTCAATATTCCACCAGTTAGGTGAACAATCAGGTTAGGATTAACTCCTAGGACAGAGGCAACATTAAGGCTGTTAGTCACAACGGTTACCCCTTTATGATCTTTTAGATGTCGCGCCACTTGCATGGTGGTTGTGCCGGAGTCTAGGATGATTATGTCGCCATCATTCACCATTTTTGCTGCAGCTTTACCAATATTGATTTTCTGTTGTTTATTCTCAATGGCTCGTTGTGAATAGGGGACCTCTATTGTCTCGTTCAGTTTCGGAAGGCGCACGCCCCCGTGGACCCTGATAACCAATCCCTGATCTTCCAATTGGGAAAGATCGGAGCGCAGGGTGACCTCGGATACACCGAACATTTCTTTTAATTGCGATATCCTCAAGCTTTTATGTTTCGAGAGGAGTTCAAGGATAGCACGATGTCTATCTTCTTTAAGCGCATGGTTAGGTATTAGATCATCCATAGTTTAATATAAGCACCTACCTCTTAAACCGAAAGACGGCGATACTCTTATAGTTTAGTATAATGGTTGATTACATTGGTTTCAATTCTAGAATAATGTTTTAGAACCGGAATAAATTATAGTTGACATATCGTTTTCTTTCTTTTACACTTATACGTAGATAATAGTAATAACACTATCTTGCTTTTACAGAGCCGTCCCAGATTGTGTATTAGGTAATTTTTATTGAAGAATTCGATTAACTTCCTTTATATAGTTGAAATTGAAACGCCGAGGCTCAACATATAGTGGTTACGATTTGGGAAGCAAAGTCTGTCATTTCAGTGGAAACTATGTAAATCATTCTAAGAGTTGTGTAGGGAGTCTTAAATCTCCAATACAGTACTTAATGGGTAGTCTATCCAGCTTAGGTATTGCTTATTTGCTTCTCAATCTACCCCTGGGAATTTGAGTTTTGACCAGTTTCTTGTAAGAGCCTCCCTCAGATATAGAGGAGGCAGCTTTAATTGATGTTTGCTCACGTGTGAAAGCTCTCATAACCATTGTAATTCCAATAGCTCAAGACGGATTAACAGCAACGGCAATCCTTCCCTTGTATAGAGAAAGGGTACATATAACCGTGACGCGAAAAGAACGGGTAAAACAAGCTATTCTCAGAAGACCAAGGGAATTAATACAGAAACCTGTTTTCGTCGCCGTATACAACGAGTGCTTTGTACAGAAGTGGGGAGTCTAACCAGATAGAGGAGGTTTGGGCAATGGACGGTATCAAATCCTACCCCGAGGTTACTATCGATTTCTCCCCCTTATGGTGGAACAAGAATTATGGGTTTGAGTTCGATGAAGCATTCTGGCTGGATCCTATAAGAAGGACGGAACAGACGATGGAAATGCAGCGTGTTCTTTTTGACCGATTTGGCGATGTCGGCCTAGGCTGCGCCGATCCAACACCGACACCGAATGTGGAGATGTATGGGCATAGATTTGTCTCGGCATTGTTAGGTGCTGAAATCCGGTACTACCGAGATCAACCTCCCTCTGTATTAAGCGTCGATCTCGATTATGATCATATGGGTCGCATCCAGTGTCCTATTCTTTCGGAGTCAAAGGTTTTTACAGAGACCATGAGACAGGCCGCATTGCTCATCGATCGATACGGGTTCTGTAATGGCGAAATCAACATGGGTGGGCCGTTGAATGTAGCTGTCACCATGTTCGGCACTTCGTTCTTGGCAGCTCTGTTGGAAGCTTCCAGGGTAGCAGATCATGTCCTTAGCGTGATAGCTAACACAATGATCAACCTCTATGATGAACTGACTTGTAAAATATCACCGACTGAGCATAATAGCAGAAACCGGAAGTTATTCTTAGGCAATTGCCCGGTAATCATGATATCACCCGATCATTACCAAACCAAGGTCTTTCCCCACGATCAATGGCTACGTAGCCAAGCAGCAGTATTTACTCTCCATCATTGTGGATCCCATATGGAGCGTTATCTTTCATCGTATACTCACCTGAGGCCTATATCCCACATAGAAGTTGGCTGGGAAGGCGATTTAAGATTAGTTGCCGAGGCTATACCCGAGGCCACTATAACGCCATTACTATACGCCACCGAGTTGGCTGGTAAAACCGAATTGGAATTGGACGACCTCATTGGATCCATCCTCCAATCCATAGGTAACCCTGCACGGATTTCTCGTATATGGATAGTGGACTGGGGTCCTGAGTTAGATGATAGCATCGTCCGCTCTCTTCGTTCGTATGCCGAGAGGCTATGAATGCTTGTATATCTGGAGAGTTGGCAGTGCGGTTAGATGTCCGGCGAACTCCGGTTTTCGTTAGACCTTGCTCTCCAGAATTCCGTATCTTCCTGTAGGAGCGCATAATGTCGGCATGAGGTCAAATACGCCAGACGTACATTGGATAAAACCTCGCCATCCAGGGTGAAATTCCAGAGAAATCACCAGTAAATCAAGGAGGAGAAGGAGGCAAATAAACAAAGGCTCTCGGATAGGCAAAAGATCTCTTGTGATCAGTTTCTCCGGCACTAGTCTGTGATGGACAGTATTATCAATATCAACCGACCCAAAACATAAGTCGCCGTCGGTTGAAAGGGGGTAGATACTGACCGATTTGTCATAGCTAATACCGGGTTGACCAGGGGAAAAAGACATTAGAAATGGAGGGACAATCCAAATGAAGAGTGGTCGCTTGACAATCTCGATTGCGCTTCTGTTGGTCTTGGCTGCGGGACTCGCTGTACCGGTATTCGCCGCCGAAAAGGTGCGCCTTACCTTCCTGGCCCATACCGCAACGGAATGGAACAACGTTCTGAAACGTCATATCTCAAGATTTGAACAGCAGAATCCGGGCGTTACGGTTGAATTCATGACAGTTCCTCACAAGGACCTCAACACAAAGGTCCTCACCGGGTTTGTGAGCGGCACGGCACCTGACATAATTGGAGTCTACGGACCTTGGATGAATCAGTTTGTTGCTTCTGGGTATTTGTCTGAAGCTCCCGACTGGGCTGTTAAGGATCTGAAGGAGAACTTTGTGCCTGCAGCCATTTCCGGTGCCACGTTCAACGGGAAAGTGTACGGGTATCCTCAGCACTTCGGTGTTTGGGGGCCTATCGCGAATGTAAACCTCTATAAGAAGGCTGGCTTGGCTTTCCCGACCACATGGGAAGAACTTATGGCGATAGCTCCCAAGATGGATAAGAGGAAAGCCGACAACAGCTTTGAACAAGTTGGCGCAATGTTGAACACCGAGACGGATGGCAGCTGGAACGTGATTACCTGGGCCAATATCCTTTCAGCTTACGGGGTTTCAATAGTGAACGAAGACGCTTCCGCCGCCGCCTTTAACACGCCTGGCGGGAAAGCAGCGACCAAAGTCTATGCAGCGCTCAGCCATCCGGATTTCGGTAAGAAGGCCTGGGATATGTTCACCCTGGGTCGTGTCGGGACGTATTTCCACGGGTCGTGGACCAAGGCGACCAGTCCCAAAGGTGGTTGGCCGTTTGAAATTGCGGCTCTCCCTACTCTGAAAGGTGACCGGATCTCCTCGGCAGGGTATGTATGGTACTGGGTAGTCAACAACAAGACCAAAGGGGCGGCTCGTGAAGCGGCGTGGAGGCTGATCCAGTTCATGTCGCAAGACCCGCAATATATTGAAATATACCGCGAGATCAATCTTCCTCCAATGACTTACTCATTGGCTAAACAGATCGAAAGCGACAAATGGACTTCCACTTTCTTCGATACCCTGAAGTTGATGAAGCCGTACTATTCTCTGAAAGTACCCAACTGGGAAGAGATTGACCTGATCATAGGCCGAAACCTTGAGTGGCTCGCTGCCAAGGAAATCACTGTCGACCAGTTCTTGAAGCAGACGGAGAACCAAGTCAACAAGGCACTGAAGAGAAAAACCTGATCTAACTGTGGGATTGTGGGGCACCGTTCGCAAGGGGGCGGTGCCCCGTAAGGGAAAGGAGCTGATGGCAGTTGAAAGCTCGTCTTCGTAGGGAACAAACAAGGTTTGTGCTTCTTGCTTTGATTCCGATTGGCGCTTGTTTCTTCCTCTTCGCAATCTACCCGATCCTGTACGGTTTCTACATCAGCCTATTCGACTGGAGCCTGGTTTCGCCTCGCAAACCGTTTGTGGGGTTGGAAAACTATGCGGACGTCGTCACGGACCCGCTTTTCTGGACCAGCCTCCGCAATACTTTCTATTTCACCCTCGCGACCGTGGGCGTTGGCACTTTCTTCTGTCTTGCTATGGCCCTCTTGGTTAAATCTTTCAAGCAACCCTGGAATATAATCCTTATGACGCTGATTTTCGCTCCTGTGGTAGCTTCCCAGAGCCCAACCTCGTTACTCTTCAGCTGGATGTACCAGCCAACATTCGGTGTGTTGAATTATTTGCTGAAGTACGTCGGTCTGGGACCCTATCAGTGGATCACTTCATCATCTCAAGCTTTGGCTTCAGTTTGGCTGATGACCCAATGGAAGAACGTGGGTTATGGAATGATCATATTCCTGGCGGGGCTCAACACTATACCCACCGAGTTTTACGAGGCTGCTGCTATCGACGGAGCAACCGGATGGCTCAAATTCCGTTACATTACCTTTCCCCTTCTTAAACCAATTACTTTATTCGTAGTAGTTACGGGTACAATCTTTGCTGTTCAAATATTCACGCCCATCTTCATCATGACGGGCGGGGGCCCCGGGACGTCGACGCTCGTTATGGTTCAACATATTTACGATGTAGGGTTCAAATTCTTCTCCATGGGTAGAGCCAGTACCCTTGCTATGTTATTGTTCGTCGCTCTGTTTTTCGTTACGTTGATCCAGTTCAAGTCGTTCCGCGAGAACTTCGAGTACTAACTTTCAGTAATCCGGCTTGCTCGAAAGGATGGATCGCGATGGAACGTTACATTGGGAAGTTGAAATACGTTCTTTGGGTAATAGTTGCGGTGGGAATGGTATTCCCACTGTACTGGATGTTGGTTACTTCCTTCAAACCTTCCCGGGAGGCAATAAACTATCCTCCGACTTTCATCCCCCAGACGTTTATGGGGCTGCAGAACTATTTTGAAGTCTTCCGAAGGGCGCCCTTCGGATACTTCTTTGTCAACAGTATTATCGTGACAGTGGTAGTCACCATATTCGTGATCTTCACAAGTGCTCTTGCGGGATACGTTTTTGCAAAATTCCGGTTCCGCGGACGCGACTTACTGTTCTACCTTTTTCTTGGAACAATGATGATACCTTTTCCCACTAAAATGATACCGTTGTTTCTGATGGTCAAGTCATTCGGACTGATTAATACTCTCCCGGCATTGACCTTGCCATATCTGATATCTGCCTTCGGTGTGTTTATGATGAGGCAATTCATGAAGGGCATACCGACTGAACTCATTGAGGCGGCACGAGTCGATGGTTGTTCGGAATGGCGGATATTCTGGACCATCATCATTTCCCTAAGCCGAAACGCCCTGGCGGGTCTGGGGATTTATACATTCGTGGTCCAGTGGGATGATTTCGTGTGGCCGTTAATTGCGGTATCGGACATGAAGAAGATGACCTTGCCGATCGGTATCGTACAGATTTCTGAGCGATTTGGCGCACAGGATTACTCGGTGTTCATGGCCGGGGCCGTTATTATCGTTTTTCCGGCTCTGCTGGCTTTCCTTGCGATGCGCAGAGAGTTAATTGAAACAATTGCGTTGAGCGGGATGAAAAGTTGAGCGGGATGGGACGAAACCGCTATCAAGGAGTGAGGCAATCCCGTAGCGGTTCGAAGGTATGACGCAATTCAGTGCTCGATTCGGCGGGTGGAAAGAGGTCCAGTCCGATCCGTTAAGGCTTTATGAGGGGTTCTTAAATGAATTCATACGAAAGAGCGGTTGCGGTGTTATCGGGCGAAATTCCCGATAGAGTTCCTATATTTGAGGCGCTCGTAGATCCGGCTGTTACGCGCCAGATGACGGAAATAGACAACTATGCTGAGTTCTGCGAGAGCACACCACTATGTATTTTCCATTGAAAAAGTCCATTTTCTTTAATCGCACCCATAATATATGGGATTCTGGCGACTTGAATTCAACAACATATGGAAAGCTAACCGGGTTTTTCTCAATAGAAACTAAGTAGTTTCTATTGATGACTGCATAGGCGACAAGGATTACATGAGCGCATCCGTCAGCGTGTATTACGAGGAACTCCGGCAAGTGGCTGCCTATAATGAGACGGAGGCTTTCCAAAAGGACAAGGCAATCTGCGCCAGGATAGAGCCGAAGTTCGGCGAAGCCAAGAGATTCCACGGCATGGCAAGGGTCCTCTACCGGTGGCTTAAGAAGGTGAATCTCCAGGTTCTATTAACGGCGATCGCTTTGAACGTAAAGCGCATCTTCACGCTACTCTAGGAGCGAAAGGCTTCGGCAGTGGCAGAGCCTATAGCAGCATAGGGAGTAGTGTGCCCTTTCCCCCCGCAAGGCCCCCAAGAGGGGCTGCGAGGGAGAGGGTACTCGGGCTAACACGCACCAAATCCCCCATGTTGTGGGGCTATATGGAGATTATGGCATTATCCTCGTTTATCAAGGTGCAGTCCTTGCTCCCATTTAGTTAGGAGAAATCAACAGTCTCAGCCCGAAGTAATGGATGTGTTCAAAGTCAAGAGAACATACAGGAAGAAGCTTGCGTTCTATGGAGGCGTTAATATCCAGCGGGCTTTGCCCTTCGGGACGCCTGGCGAGGTACGCGGTATCGCCCGGAAAATGATCCGCGAGATCGGCCGGGGAGGCCGCTACATTCTTTCTCCTGCACACGCAATACCCGGCGATGTGCCCCTGGAGAATATCCTGGCACTACTGGAACCAATAGTTTTTCAGTACTTGGAATGATCTTGCCTAGGGGGGTGATTCCGTGACATCCAGGGAAAGAGTATACAAAGCCATTAACCACGAACAACCCGACAAGGTACCGGTGGATCTAGGAGCAACAGCGGTCACCGGAATATCCGCCAGTTCATATGCAAAGCTCAGGAAGAGACTGGGCTTGAAAGCAGGGCGGGTAAAGGTATGGGAGCCCTATCAGATACTCGGTGAAGTTGAAGAGGAGATCAGGAGTCTGATCGGGGTAGACGTCATCGGGTTGACTCTTCCCACCACTGCGTTCGGATTCAGGAATGAAGGTTGGAAACCGTGGACCCTTTTCGATGGGACAGAGGTGTTAGTTCCGGAGAAGTTCATAACAACACAGGACGAGGAGGGTAACCTGTACATATATCCCGAGGGAGACACCTCGGTTCCACCGTCCGGAAAGATGCCCAAGGGAGGGTTCTATTTCGACGCCATTGTCCGACAGGAACTGATAGACTACAGCAACCTCGATCCTGAAGTCTGGGCGAGGCAGATGTACAAAATCCTTACCGATGAAGAACTCGGGTATATCGAAGAAACGTCAACAGCACTTTTTAATAACACGGATTACTTCATTATTGGTAACCTCATTTCCGCTAGCTTCGGTGACATCGCGTGGGTCCCCGGGCCGATGCTGAAACATCCTAGGGGCATCAGAGATCCGCAAGAATGGTACATCGCACTCATGGCACACCCGGAGTACGTCAAGGGCATTTTCGATATACAGCTTGAGGTGGCGCTTGAGAATCTGAAACTGGTACACCAGGCAGTTGGCGATAGGATTGGAGCGCTCATTATCAGCGGGACGGATTTCGGCACACAGAACGGTCCGTTCTTTAGCCCCGATATGTACCGTGAACTGTTCAAGCCATATCATAAGGCGATTAATGATTGGATTCACCGGCATACTTCCTGGAAGACTTTTTACCATAGCTGCGGTTCAGTGGTGAAACTGCTTGACGATTTTGTGGATGCCGGAGTCGATATTCTGAACCCGGTACAGACATCGGCTGCGGGGATGGACCCCGAATGGCTCAAGAAAAACTACGGCCACAAGTTGACCTTCTGGGGCGGTGGAGTTGATACACAGAACACGCTTCCGTTCGGTACGCCCGACGAAGTGGCAGAACAGGTGAAATACAGGATGAGGGTTTTCGGTAATGGCGGGGGATTTGTGTTCGCCACGGTTCACAATATCCAGAGCGGCGTGAAGGAAGAGAACCTGGTTGCGTTGATCGAAAGCATAAAGGCGTTCAGGTAAATCACCACTAGTTATATCGTAGTCGAAAGGGCTGATATACTTATGAAATTCGTTGAGAAACCATGGGGAAGCGAATTGTGGGTTGCCGATTGCGGCGATTACGCTTTGAAGATCATCACGTTTAAGAAAGGGTGCCGCTCGAGCCTTCAGTACCATGTCAAGAAACACGAACACATCTACATTGACTCGGGAAGAGTCAGGATGGAACTGGAAGGCGATGACGGAAGCCTGGTGATCCAGGAATTGGGCCCTGGGGAAGTGGTCGAGAACTGGCCCGGCCGGAAGCACCGGGTGGAGGCGCTCGAAGACACGCGTCTGATTGAAGTCTCGACGCCCGAACTGGATGATGTGGTGAGAGTGGAGGATGATTATGGCCGCTGAAACTCAAGCCGGGCAGCGCCCGAAATTGCTGTTGTTTGGAGCCGGCTCTACGGGGCGGGGCCAGGTGGCACAACTAGTTTATGAAGGCGGATGGGATATAACCCTCGTCGACCGCAAGCCGGATCTGATTGACCGTCTTCGCCAGGCGGGATGCTACACGGTGCGCCTGTTCCAGCCGGATGGCAGTTCCCGTGACGTCGTGGTGGATCGCTACCGGGTCTACCATACCTCGGAGGTCGAAGCAATTGCTGATGCGGTCGTGGCAGCGGACCTGGTGGTGACTAGCGTGATAGCCACAAACCTCAAGGATGTCGCCCCCCTCCTGGCGCTGGGCATCAGGCGCCGCGCGGAGCGGCGGCCGCACGACCCGCTCAACGTGATCGCCGCCGAGAACATGGAGCGTAGCTCCACCGTGCTGCGCAGCCTTACCCTGGAGCACCTGGCTGGCGCGGGGGCTATAGATCTGGATCGCCTGATCGGCTTCCCCGATTCGATGATTGCGAGGGTTGTGCCGGTGGCTGAGGATCCGCTGTTGCTCTTAGCTGAGGAATATAGCGAGTGGACCGCGGACGCGAAGGCCTTCATCGGCCGGCCGCCCGAACTAATGGGGCTGGAGCCAGTACCCAACCAGGAGGCCCGCCTGCGGCGGAAGCTCTTCATCCATAACACGGGGCATTACTGCTGCGCTTTATGGGCCCTGGCCAGAGGTTACCGCTACGTCCACGAGGGGGGCAGGGACCCCGAGATCCTGGCTGAAGTGAGCGCGACGATAGCTGAGAGCGGGGCTGCGATCAGCGCTGAGTACGGCTTTTCGCTCGAGGATATCGCCGCCTACCGGCAGAACCTGCTTGACCGCCTGGCCTGTGACGTTTTCGTGGACAGCGTGACCCGCGTCTGCCGCGAGCCCCTGCGCAAGCTGGGCGAGCACGAACGGCTTGTCGGCCCGCTGAACCTGTGTATCAAGCACGGCCTCCCCTACGAGCACCTGGCCCGGAGCATCGCCCTGGTCATGCGAACCGACCTCTTCGGGGATGAGCAATACCGGCAGATGCATGCCATGCTCGCGGCCGGCGGCCCGGAGCGGATTCTAACCGATGTCTGCCACCTGGGGCCGGGTCACCCGGCCAGGACTTTTATTTTGAAAGAACTCGACTCACCCGGCTTCCCGTGCCGGCAATGAGCTTGCAGCGAGGAGGATTCACCAATGAAAGCAATGGTCGTTGATGATTGCCTGGTCATGGCGATGCACGTAGAGTCCAGTAAGCACTCGTTATCCGAAATAGCGAAGATGCTGGCCGAGATGGAGACGACCGGCGGCGCAGGCCCGGGTGCTGACGATCTCATGGTGCGCTGCACCGGCAGGGTCCTCGACGTGCAGGAGGAGAGCCCTGGCGTGGGAACTATTCAGATAGGCCTGCCGCTGGAGAATCTCAATTTCGATACAGCGGCTAACGCCTTCACCTCGATTTACCTTTACATGATCGGGGGGGCGAGCATGGCCTGGCTCGAGTACGATAAGAGCAGGCTGACCGACTTTTCCTTGCCCGACTCGGCCCTGAGCGTTTTCCCCGGCCCGCGCTTCGGCCCGGACGGGACCCGGGCGCTGCTGGGCGCGGATGCCAATGAGCTGCTGGTCGGCACGATCGTCAAGCCGACAGCCGGCCTGCACCCCCAGCAGGTGGCCGAGCTGTGCTACAGCTACGCCCGGGGAGGGATGCGCTTCATCAAGGACGACGAGAAGATGGCCAACCCGCGCTACTGCCCGCTGGAGGAAAGGGTCCCCGCTGTGATAGAGAGGATACGCCAGGCGGAGCAGGAGACAGGGCAGCGTTGCTTGTATGCCCCACACATCAGCACCGGCCCGCAGCAGATCCTGGACTGGGCCCACTTCGCAGTCGAACACGGTGCAACGGCCCTTATGATCAACATGTTTGCAGCCGGGTTTCACTCCCTGCTTATGGTGCGTCAGGACCCCTCGCTCAACGTCCCGATCTACGGGCATTGCGGTGGGAAGGAAGCGATGTCGAGGGCCGAGGGGCAGGGAGTGTCGATGGAGGTTGTGGCTAAATTCGCCCGCTTGCTGGGGGCCGATTACTTCCGCATCGGCCTGCCAGGAGGATATCTAGTCGGTAACAAGCCGGAAGAGCTTCGCTCGCTCTTTGCCGCGATGACCGAACCGTGGGGGCCGATCGGCCCGATGGTGCCGGCCTCAAGTGGCGGCTTGAAGCCAGCCAATATAGGTACAGGGCTCGAGCTCTTCGGTAAAGATGCCATGTACCTCGCCGGCACCGGCGTCAGCCGCCATCCCCTTGGGGTAGCGGCCGGGGTGCGAGCTATCAAACAGGCCGCCGAGGCGTTCCTGGCGGGCATCCCGATCGAGGGATACGCTAAAACGCACGAGGAACTCAGGATCGGCCTGGAATTGTAACCTGTTATCCGCTATAGCCTGCTATATTACACCAACACTGAAAAGAGGAAATTGCATCATGAACCTCGGCAAACTTATTCGTATGCGGCGGATCTTCACTCACCCCTCGGGGCGCTTCCTTTCTATCGCTTTCGACCACTTCATCGGCTACGGAGCGGGTTTGCCGGAAGGGTTGCGGACCATCGGGCCGACGCTGAAGAGGATAGTTGACGGCCAGCCCGATGCCGTGACGCTTCACAAGGGACTCGCCAGGGCAGCCTGGGAGCCTTACGCCGGCCAGATTCCCTTGATCATACAGTCGACCATCGCCCGGCCGGATGACTCGGCCTGTGAGCAAATCGCGGAGCCTGAGGAGGCCGTCCGGTTGGGGGCCGACGCCTTTGCGGTTACTATGTTTGTCCGGGGACCGAGCGAGGCGGCCCACATCCGCACGGTGGCCCAGGCCGTCCGCCAGGCCGCCCAGTTTGACCTGCCCGTCATCGTGCACGCCTATTCCCGTGACTACTCCTCCGGCGAGGTGCGGGTATCGACCCTGCCCGAGGATATCGCCTGGGCTGTCCGCTGCGCTGTGGAGGCGGGCGCTGATGTCGTCAAGACACCTTACTGCGGCGACGTCGCGGCATACCGCCAGATCGTCGAGGACTGCCCCGTCCCGCTGGTCGCGGCCGGTGGCCCCAAAACCCCCACGGTCGAGGCTGCGCTTCAGATGATGAGCGATGTGGTTGCTGCCGACGCCCGCGGGGCAACGGTCGGTCGTAATGTCTGGGGGCAGGTCAAGGTGAAGGAGATGATACTGGCTTTGAAGGCTGTTATCCATGACGGCGCCAGGCCGGCGGAAGCACTGGAGTGTTATGGCCTATGATTACACCGCGCTGGGACGTTCTCGGGTGTGGGATCGTCGCCGTCGATGACTTGCTTTACGTCGATCAGTATCCACTGGCCGATAGCAAGACTCCGGTATTGGACATAGTGCGCGAAGGGGGCGGGTTGACCGGCACTGCCCTGGTCGCCGCCGCCCGATTTGGCACCAAGGCGGCCTATGGTGGCATCCTTGGCTATGACGAGCTGTCTAACTTCACACTCGAAGCCTTCCGGCGGGAGGGGGTTGACGTGTCGGCTGTGGTGCGCCGGGCCGGAGCCAGCACCTACCATTCCATCATCATTATCGACCAGGCGACCAAGACACGGACCATCTTCTATACCGCCAAAGGAGTTGTAGCTCGTTCCCCGGAAGAGATGAGCATAGAATTAATCGGAAACTGTCGCGTGTTGCTGGTGGATATGCTGGGTCTGGATGGTACAATTCGCGCTGTTCAGATTGCCCATAGCCTGGGTATTCCGGTCGTAGCCGACATCGAGTCAGCCGACGAACCCCGCTCCATGGAACTGATTGAGCAGGTGGACCATTTGATCATACCGCGCCATCTGGCCGCTCAACTCAGCGGGTCAGATGACCCGGAGTATATGGTGAAATGGCTGGCCAAAACCCGGCGGGCATGTACTGCAGTCACCTGCGGCGATCAAGGGACCTGGTATACCCTAGCGGATGGGGTAGTCAGGCATCAACCAGCCTTCAAGATTGTGCCGGTCGACACCAACGGCTGTGGAGATGTGTTCCATGGTGTCTATGCAGCCTGCTTGGCACAAGACAATATCCCGCTCGAGCAGGCGATCTTAATGGTGACGGCTGCCGCAGCTATCAAAGCCACACGCCCGGGAGGGCGCTCGGGTATCCCTGACCGGCGCGCCGTCGAACAATTCCTGAAGGAGCGACATGATAATGAGTTGTAACTTTGAGAAACTTGTCTGTGAGCTGGAAGAAGGTCTCAGCGCCATTCCCATCCTGGATGTCCACACCCATCTCGATGCTGAACATTTATCAGCTCGCGGGTTACATGATATCCTGCTCTACCATATGGTCAAGACGGATTTGCTGGCGGCTGGTTGCCCCGACGGGGAGCGGCTGTCTGAAGACCCGGACGAAGCCGAGGTGTACCAACGGTTACGTAATGCCATACCTTACCTGCGTTATATCCGGAATACGAGCGGATTCTGGGGCGTTAAGACGATCCTACGTGAGCTATATGGCTGGTCGGAGCAATTGACGGAGGATAATTGGCAAAAGGTCCATGCCATTATCCGCGAGAGAAGTGAGGACCAGGCCTGGGCACGATATATCTTGCAGCGGGCTGGCGTAAGGCGTGCCTCAACTGAATACTGGCGTCGGCGCGATGGTCGCAGCGATGATGTCTTGCAGTATAGCCTGGAATGGGCATTTTTCGCACGCAACCAGCGCGGCCAGAATGACATCGCTTTATATGAGCTTGAGCGGACTTGGAGTCAGGAAGAGGTATCGGGGCCGTTACCGGTAGCTCTTGACCTTAACAGTCGGCGGCCAGTCGAGCGCCCGATTCGGACAGTCTCGGATGTTCATGCCGCCATGGAACACTACGCCGGGCTTATTCCCTACGACCAGTTGCTGTCTACGGCACAGCACATCTCGACCGATATCGACTATCGCACGGTTTCCGAGGAGGAGATGCCTTTCGCGCTTAGACAACGTGAAAATGCGACCATTGTTGAGCGCGATATCTATTGTAGCTATATCCTGGAACTCTTTTTGTCGGAGCTTGAGCGCCGCGGGGATCATATCGTCTTCCAATTTTCGCTTGGCGCCGAACCGTCAACCCACGAGACAATCAGCAAGCTTAAAACCGAAACAGTCTCGCAACTGGCCGAGATGATCGAGCGGCACCCGAAGCTGCGCTTCCAGGTCTTCCTCTCTAGTTCCCCCTTCAACCAGGCCATCTGCACCTTGGTGCGCGAGCTGCCAAATCTCTCGGTCGCGGGCTATTGGTGGCACAGCTTTTTCCCTCCATTCATTCGCCAGACGATCGCTGAGCGTCTAGACATGGTGCCGGCAAATAAGCAGGTTGGATTCTTTAGCGATGGCTATTGCGTCGACTGGGTCTTTGCGAAGGCGATCATCGTGAGGAAGCAATTGGCCCTAGTCTTGGCTGATAAGGTGGTAATGGGCCAATACACGAAGGACGAAGCCCTGGCAATTGCCCGGCAAATCCTCTTTGAGACGCCACAGACGCTGGTTGGCATGCAACCCAATTAAAATCCTGATTGGTCTTGAACTAGTCGGTAGTAACACAGAACAACAGCGTGTTATATTATAACTTGCATTTTTTGTAATCCTTATTTAAGGGGATTTTATTCGAGGGGGTGTCTTCAAATGATAAATCTCCAGGAGCTTCAAAATGCTGTCATTTCCGGGAATGCGCCGAAGACGAAGGAGCTGACCGAGCAGGCACTGAAGGAGAACATCGATCCTGTAGTCATAGTCAAGGAATGGCTCATCCCTGGCATGGGGATCGTGGGGGACAGGTTCAAGAGGAACGAGATCTACGTTCCCGAGATGCTCATTGCAGCCAGGGCCATGTATGCCGCCCTCGATGTGCTCCGCCCCATCCTGGCGCAGACTGATATGGAGCCTGTGGGCAAGGTGGTCATAGGTACGGTCAAGGGGGACCTCCACGACATAGGCAAGAACCTTGTCAAGATGATGCTGGAGGGTGCCGGGTTCGAGGTCATAGATCTGGGGATCGATGTTGCCCCTCAGAAGTTCGTGGATGCTGTCAAGGAGAACAAGCCCAATCATGTAGCCATGTCAGCTCTTCTCACCACGACCATGCCTGCGATGAAGGAGACGATAGAGGCCTTGAAGGCAGCGGGCCTGAGGGATAAGGTAAAGGTCATGATCGGGGGAGCGCCTGTGACGGATAAGTATGCGAACGAGATCGGCACTGACGGCTATGCCCCTGATGCGAGCTCTGCAGTTGACCTTGCGAAGAGGCTGCTCCAGTAAGGAATAGTTTCAGCCGTTAGGGAGGCCCTCGCATCTTAACCCAGATAAATGGTCTTGGGCTTGGCCTGACCATTTAGCAAGACCGGTGATCGCTCTGGTAACATAGCTTAAATGGTATAATCTTTCATCATATGGGGGCATGTATGTAAACTCTTTAGGGAGTAGATCCATGCCCCCGAAATCTAAGCAGATTCCATGAAACATATGCAGGAGGGATATTTCAAGGTGCGGTTAATAGACATAGTAAGGCAATCCCCGAGGCGTCTTGTCATTCCATTGATGGGCTATCCCGGTGCTCGTCTTACAAACTCCACCATAAGGCAAAACGAGTTCAACAGCGACCTTCATTACAGGTCCATCTACAAGCTGGTTGAGAGGTTTGATCCTGATGCCGTCTTCTTTATGATGGACTTATCTGTTGAAGCAGGGGCCCTGGGCCTCCAGGTCCGCTACCCGTTGAGCGAGTCCGCCACAGTAGAGCATCACCCTGTCAAGACCCTTGCTGATCTTGAGCAATATGAAGTTCTTGATCCACTATTCGATGCGAGGATCCGGTCGTATATAGAGACAATGAAGCTGATGGCGAAGAACCTTAACATCCCCAAGGGGGGCTACGTGATCGGCCCCTTTACGCTGGCGGGCCTCTTGATGGGCGCAGTCGAGATAGCGACAGCCACCATCACCGAGCCCGACCTGGTGCTGTCCGTGGTGAACTTCGCGGAGAACATTATCATCCGTTACGCCAAGGAGTTGATCCGGGCCGGGGCGAATATGATCGCGATACTCGAGCCCACGGCCACCTTCCTCTCCCCGAAGGCATTCGCCAGGTTCTCGGGTGCATCGGTGAGCAGGATCGTGAGGTTCCTCGATGCCATGACCATATTGCACATATGCGGTAACACCACCCACCTGGTCGAGGCCATGTGCGAGACAGGGGTTCAGGGCTTGAGCCTGGACTCTGTGGCTGATTTCCCTGCAGTGGCTTCGAGGGTGAGGAGCGATGTGGTGTTGATAGGCAATATAGCCCCTGTCCGGGTGATGGTAAACGAGAAGCCAGATGGGGTCAAGAGGGCAGTGAATAACCTGCTCGAGGCGATGGAGCCTTACCCCAACTTCATCCTGAGCACAGGGTGCGACCTGCCGCTTGAGACCCCTCTTGAGAATATACAGGCCTTTATGGAGGCGGGCAAGGCATGGCGGCTACGGAGGGCGGATAGTGCCGCGTAGGTACTCACCCCTAACTACACTTAGGCACGAATTACTTTACCGATAGGAGACCCTATCGGTATTTTTATGCTATAATAGTACCGTATAGTATAGCTAAATAGGGGTGATACTCGTGGCTATCGGTACTATCCATGATTTCGAGACTCACCTTAAATCCCGGGGACTATCGGAGCACTCTATCCAGGCATTTACTCTAGATATCCGACAGTTCTTGGAATTCGCAGGAGACCGGGATATCTCCTCCAGCCTCATATCTGATTGGTTCAGCCACCTCCACGAGAAGGGCCTCACCAATAAGACCTTATCCAGGAAGAGGACAGCATTATCGATTTACTCGAAATGGCTCGGACAGTCGTGGGAACTCCCAAAGATAAAGCCAGAAAAGAGACTCCCCGATGCCTTATCTGAAGTTGAAGCGAAAGCAGTATTGGAGGCCGCCGGCCAAACACGACACGCGAATCGCAACAGGCTCATGGTTGAACTCATGCTAAGATGCGGCCTTAGGGCAAGTGAACTCCTATCCCTGAAAGCAGAAGACTTCCAGGAAGATGGCGGCATACTCTACATCCACGTTGTTTTAGGCAAGGGCAAGAAGGACCGGCGGATACCTGTCACTTATAAGCCGCTGCAGCAGGCAATAAAGAAATATACAAAAGGCATGCTCCCAAGCGATATCCTCTTCCCCATGATAGATCGCAACCTGCGCAAGCTCGTGGCCGATATTGGACGAAAGGCAGGATTATCTAAGAGGCTACACCCTCACATGCTTCGCCATACTGCAGCGACGTTGTACCTGCGCAAGGGCGCGAACATCGAGAGCGTAAGACGGACCTTGGGGCATGAGAGCCTGGCCACCACGCAAAAGTACCTCGCGCTCACCGATGAGGACGTGGCAAAAGACCTCGCCCGTGCTACTTGGTGAGATAACCTTTAGCGCTGTCCTTCAATGCGAAATCTTGCGAAGGTCGCTATAAAGCCATATAATATGGGTAAAGGGTATTACGTAATACCAAAGGGGGTGTCTAACGTGGAACCCTTCGAGGAGAATACGACGACCATGAGCTCAAAAGGACAGGTAACGATCCCTCAATTCATCAGAGAGAAGTTGAGGTTGAGCCCAGGAGATAAGTTCGTTTGGGAACTACTCGATACTGGAGAAATGAGAGTCAGGAGATTGGATTCGCTTGAAGCTATGCGCTTGACGATTGGGGCTGAGTTCAAACGAAGGGGGATCACTCCCGAACAACTCGAAGCGCTTTTGGAAGAAACCCGTTCGAAGGTCTTCCCCCAATACCTCCAGGAGCGTTATAAAGCTGGAAAGGGAACCGAACAAAAAATGTTTGGGACTGGCGCCTTTCGGGAATACACGCGTAAAGAGATTCGTGATTTTCTGAAGGCAGACAAGATCGACCCCGAGATCGCCCGTAAAGCGGAGCAATTACTTGAGCCATGACTCAGAAATCAAGCCATGAAAAGCCCGGAATATTCCTAGATGCAAGCTGCTGGGTGGCGGCGGCTGGCTCTCCCACTGGAGGCTCAGCCCTCATTCTCAAATTAGCGCGACGCGGGTATTTACAGATTATGGCCACCAAAAGGATACTCCTTGAAGCAGAACGCAACATAAATAGCAAGATGGGCGAAGAAGCCTTGTTACACTATTATCAGGAGTTGGGAGCGACTGAAGTAGAGCTCATAGACCCTCCAACCGCAGAAGAGGAGGCTCGGTGGCGATATCTGGTTGCCGAAAAGGATTGTCATGTGCTGGCTGGGGCGTTCAAGGCTTATGCAGATGTACTAGTTAGTCTAGATAGGCGACATATACTGACGGAAAAGGTAGAAAGAGAATTTCCTATAACCGTCATGGATACCAATGATTTCTTGAAAGAGTTTATAGATAAATTGGAAATAAGTAAGAGTTAACCTGACCGGTGCTTGCCGATAATGGAGAGTTGAACTATGGAGGTCTATCTAGAGAATACAACACCTCCACATAATAAGTTCTACATACTCGCTGTTGAGCCAAGCTTATTCTACGTAACTCTCCGACGCCACTGGGGGAGAATCGGGAAAAAAGGCAGGGTGAAAGTTGATCTCTTCGATACTTGGGCGAATGCTGAGAAGACCTTTAGAAAACTATATCGTCGAAGAGTAAGGCATGGGTACAGACCGGTTCGAACAAATAGAACTTTCCTGTGCTAACTGGGCCTAACATCCTTACTTCAACTGCGTTAACGCAAAGGGAAATAGAGCCTGAAGGAAGGATGCCTTACCCTAACGAATACCTTCCAAGGTAATGCTCAACCATGGAAAACTAGGGGAGGCTGTGAGGCGGTATGTATAGTGAAGAATACTCCCTAAAAGACGCAGCTAAACTGGCAAATTGTTCGGTAAAGACTCTACGTAATCACATCAAGAATGGGAAGCTAGTTGCCAGGGTAAGGAAGGGTAAACATGGCGAAGAATACCGCATTTTACGTGCAGATTTGGAGATATACCTTGGAAGGACTATAGAAAAAGATTCCAGGGATTTGGCAAGGGTAGAAGGAATAACAGCGACAGTAGCGACTCAACAGGTGATCCAGCAAGCCGTATTTAATTCAATTCAGCCACTTACAGCTAAAGTGGATAGCCTTATAGCAACCTTGGAAAACATGGGAAAACGGTTGGAAGAGTTAGAGTCTTTACGATCGGAGCTTGCTGCGGCCAGGGAAGTTCAGGAGCGTATTGAACGGAACATAGAGGAACGAGATCGGAAGCTCACCGGAGCCCTACGAACCCTTGGGGAAAGAAAAGAGCGGCAGACGTGGTGGCGAAGAATATTTAGTTAGATTTGAGGTAGAGCCCGCAAGGCCCGGTTGGGAAGGACGGAATTAAATAGGGAAGATAGTTCTGATCAGCGCAGTTATCTGAGTGGTAGTAATATTGGCTTCGGCGATGGTTGAACCTGAGGCGTTCAAAAGTCTCATACCCATTCTTAGTGGAGGAGTGGCTGCTCATATAATTATTTTAGGGGTGCAAGCCAGGAAACATAAAGACTGATGATAATATCCAAGCTCTTGACATACTCAAAATGTAATGCCCTAGGTATGCAGCCTAGGGATTTTTGCTTTTATCTACTGGAGAATTACATGAAATTCCTTCCTGGAAAAAGGAAATACTTAAACCATGACGAATATATTTGATGATTTGGCGAATAGGTCTTTGATACGGTCTGTGGAGGTGATAAAATGCCAGCCAAGATTATTTCTATTATCAATATAAAAGGGGGGGTTGGGAAATCTACAATTGCTATGAACCTAGCCCATGCTATACGCCGGATGGATAGAAATGTCCTGTTAATTGATGTCGATATGCAATCTAATCTTACTGATATGGCTATCAAAGACGTTGAGAAAATTACGGCCACAGTCTATGACGTCATTATGGACGAAGAACGGACAATCAGCCAAACTATTTATGAGTCTGTGATACCGGGAGTTGATATTGTCCCAAGTGACCTGCGTTTAATAGCAGTTCAAAGGGAAATAGACCCTATTAGGAACCCTGATTCCCTTGTTATATTGCGGAATAAGATCGATCAGGAAGCCCGCCAGAAATATGACTATATAATCATAGATTGCCGTCCGGATGTCGATCTTCTAACCGTTAATGCGCTTATGGCCAGCCATTATTACATGATCCCTGTATTCCCAGATCGCCATTCGGTAAAAGGTATCAAACTAACGGATACGTACTTGCGAAACATACTTAAATCTAACCGTGATCTTAAAGAGTTAGGTATTGTTATCAATAACTTCGATACGCGTACTACCCTTTCAAAGCTTATGTATAGTAAGCTTTCCGAATTATTCGGACAACGCTTAATGAAAACGGTAATAAAGGTCAATCAAGGCATCGCTACAGCAGCGGCCCGGCGCCAATCTGTATTCCAGTTTGACCTACGTCAAAGCGGGTGCCATAGCTTTAGAAAGCTGGCAAGTGAGGTGCTAGAACGAGTGGGTGATATAGTAATCAGTGAAGCCGACGTAAATGAAGATGAAGAAGTTGAGACGGCGGTGAGCTAACCGATGGCTAAAAAGCTTACAATTGGAGACGTAGACGCCATATTCAGCCAGACATTTGGGAATATAACCACACTCCATGTGCCACCTACAGATATATCTAGAACAGACATATCAGAAAAGGACATGTCAAAATCTGATATATCTAAAAAAGACATATCCTATAATGACATGTCTAAAAGTGACATGTCTAAAACCGATACGGTCAATGGGCATCCCAAGCTCACTAGGTTAGCTTCAAGGAACAAAAAAATAAAACCAGTGGACCCTGATAAGGATTTTATACCAATTAATTCCATGTTTTACAAGATAGATAATGAGATCGATGACATTTTGATTCCCACCCTTGAAAACGCTACGGCTCAATCTCTTTACCGACTTATCTATCGACATAGCTATGGCTGGGGAAAACCTGTCTGTGATTCATTAGATGTTCCAGATATGTGCCGACTTTTAGGTGGCATATCACGCACTACCTTTAACCGTGCACTAGACTTACTAATTTCTAGGGGTTATGTAAGTATCACGAAAGAAGCGACTAATAAATCCCCTAGACATTACCGTGTATACCTGCCCTGTCAAATACCAGGGCTAAAGGAGAAAAGCGCGAGAAATAGCATACTCACCTCTGATATGCCTAAAATAGACATGTCCAAATCTGACATGTCACATATTAACGTGACGGAATCTGACATATTGAAAAATAACCCTCCAACATGCCCGAATCTGACATATCAATACATCAAAACTGACATGTCAGATTCGAACCCTATAGAAGAAACTGCGGCACCTAGCAGGGAAAATATTGTTTACATAACACCAAAAAGGCCTCCTAAAGACAATATTAAAGACATATATAAAAACAACAACAAGGAAAGGTTGTTGTTGTTCTTTTCCAATACCCCTTTCGAACCGGTAACCCCCGAAGCCCTCGACTGGCTATCGCAATATGATTATGACACGGTAACTCAATATGCTCAGGAGGTATTAGCTTGGCCAGGTACCAAAAACCCGATGGCGCTATTGCGCGCAGCACTTACAAATAGCTATAAATTTCCGAAGAGCGGACGCGATCTCGCCCAAGATAGCGAAATCAAAGCCATTATCGAGCAGCAGGCAAAGCAGGCCGAGGCGGAAGAGCAGGCCTTCAAGGAGTTTAAGAATAGTCTATCGGATGAGGAAAGAGAGAAGATCGCTACGCGAGCTCGCGAAAGTCTACAGAGTGATCCGTTTTATAGGGTCATTCAAAGCGAAGAAATTAAAGCCAAGTACCTAGATGGCAAAATCGAAGCTGAACTGCGCAAGAAATTTGAGGAAAGAAGGGCTTGTATCAATCCAGTTAGCTAAGGGGGATTTGCGGCAGAAGATAAGTCTGCACCAGGATGTAAGTTGAGGCCTTACGCGCGGAGATTGCGGTAACCCGGGAGGCACAGTAACGAATCGAAAGAAGCATAGAGGAGCGAGACCGAAAGCTGACGGAGGCCCTGCGGACTCTCACAGAGAAAAGGGAACGGCGGGGATGGTGGAGAAAATTATTCCAGCGATAGCAAAAGAAGTATTGACAACATCGACCTTATGTTTTATACTAAAAGCGGTTAACGAGACTATTTTTAGTACAACGTGGTGTACTATGCCCTTTATTGGGGGGATTTCTCTTGCAGGGAGCTGAAGCGGAGGCGAAATGGGCATTCTGGGATTCAGTACATAAAGGCAAGCAGTTATCAAAGCGACACTGCAAACCCCACAGAAGGGCGGTATACAGAATCATGAGCCCGGACGAAGTGATTCGAAAAGTAGCGGAGCTGGGAGGCCCTACGGTAAGCAGAGCCACCCTGACAAACTGGGAAAGGTGGGGGCTCCTCCCCCAGGCCCGGCGTGGTAGCTATGGACGCGGGAAAGGTAGGTGGACCGATTATCCAGACGGAGCAGAATTTGAAGCATATGCGAATGGAGTCTTTTTTAGGGACGGCGTCCCAGTAGACCCTGGATCAGGATATACAATTAAACAACCATCGCGTAGACTGGCGCAATCGGCAAGACGGATCGGCTTAGCATTACTCAAAGGCCCTATTTGCACGGGGGACTTTAAGGATGACCGGCTGAAATCTGTATGGGAAGCAGAAAACCGATTACTACAGATTGCTATTGAAGAACGCAACAGATTGCTAAAGATAATTGCGGAGGACATTGCCCCCCGGGACTTTTTAACACGTATCGGGGCACTAAACAGCATGGTTGAAACCATGAGCGCGCGGGTTAAGACATTAGAACGTGAGCTTCCTCGGATGCTAGGGTTGGATAAAAACGATAAAAGACTGAAAAAAGGACGGGAAGTAGCAAAAAAAAGTTCCAAAGAGCAAGAGAGTTTAATTGAAACATACCAATGGGTACTCTGGTTTTATGAAGTACATCGTGAAGCGTTATCCCTTATGCATGGATTGCGCTGGGCATCTAGCTATCTACACGCAAAATACCAAGAAAAGCTGGCTATAAGCCCGTATGCGGAGGTCTGGGTGGAACAGTCAGGCGAACACAGAGATATTTATATCGGATTGGTACCCGTTATAAAGCCGATGGCTTTGGAAGCCATGAAAAGCTTAGTTATTCCTATTTGTTAACGGAGGTGGTCAACATGGTGAACCCAATAGTTACGATTCGTGAAGAGCTGGGTTTTGACCGGCGAAAGTTTGCCCTGGCCCTGGGTGTGAGTTATGCCACACTCCAGGCCCACGAGAACGGCTTAGTGCGAGTGGTGCAGCCGGCTGTCAAACGAGGTTTGGCGGCTCTGGGTGTAGATTCTGACCTAATAGAACAGGATTACACAAGATGGCGGGAAGAGCAAGGTAGACAGATACGCGAAGCATAAAGAACCCGGCACAAAAGTGACCGGGTTTTCTTATGCCCGAAATGGCAGAAAACCGCGACCAGCACAGCGAATGTTCTCCATAAACGGTGAGAACCGCCCGAGGTTGGTGGCCCGGCGGTTCCCTTGCATGATGTGCGCAGAGTCTTACTGCGCTATAGGCTTTACCTGTATTATACCACAGGCAAAAAAATTCCTGCAGGGAATCTCTGGGAAAGGAGAGATTTTAGAAACCGAGGTGAAACCGGATGGCCGTAGAACTGACGACCGCAACCAAGGCCCAGGACGATGCCAAAGCATTCTACAAAGCCCTTTATGGGGGGGGCCGTGGATTCGTGAGCCTATGCACTAAAGAGCCGAACGGAGGCCTCCAGGTGCAGGGTTTTTATCATGTGAGTAAGCTGGACGAGCTATTGACGAAGGCCTTCACATACTCCGGGAAGGCGCATGTCTACCATGGACTACATCCTTTGCGAAAGAAGCCCGAAACAGGCCGAGGCCGGAAAGAGGACATTATGGGTGCGGCATTCCTGGCGGCTGACGTGGACGCAAAAGACTTCATTCCGGATTCCGAAGGCCGGAAGAAGGCTAAAGCCGAGAAAGACAACTATCGCTGGGCCCCGGACCTTCTGCAAGAGTGCAAGCGGAAGGCCTTCGAGCGAATCCAGACCCTACCCTTTGAACCCACGGCCATAATAGACAGCGGACACGGATACTACCCTTTCTATGTCCTGCGGGAATTCTGGTTGTTTGAAAGGCCGGAGGAACTAGAGAGATTCGAGGAACTATCACAAAGATTACATAAACCCCTGGGCGGCGATTCGACCTATGACGTTACCCGGGTACTCCGGCTAGCTGGAACTTTAAATATAAAGCCCGGCTGCCCTATGCCCTGTAAAGTGGTGGAATTCAACCCGGATATAAGGTATAACCCAAGCGACCTTGACGACTTTTTACCGGCCACAGAAACAGGAAAAATCATTACGGTGAGTTTCGGAAAGACCGTTACTGTAGACCTTGACGCATTGAGGTTACCCGAAGAGATACGGAAAAGTATCGAAACCGGAGACGTAGGCAAATACCCGTCGAGAAGCGAACGAGACATGGCTATAACGCATTATCTTGTAAAGGCCGGGCTGTCGGATGACCAGATTTGGTATATATTCAAAACTCAGGCCTGCGGCGATAAATTCCGTGAGAAAGGCCGGAGTGGAGACGACTATCTAGCCCTTACAATCAGCAAGGCTAGGGCGTCTAAGACACAGGAGACGGCTAGCAGGCCGGGAGAAGAGGAAATTCACGAAACAGATCTAGGGAACGCAAGGCGCCTTGTGAAACTGCACGGTCGGGACCTCAGATATTGTCACCCATGGGGAAAGTGGTTCGTGTGGAACGGCCAGAGATGGAGCAAAGATGCGACAGCCGAAGTAGTCCGGCGAGCCAAGGACGTTGTGAGGGAACTCTATGCGGAGGCCTCCAGAGAACCGGATGAAGACCGTAGAAAAGCCTTAGCGAAACATGCCCTTAGATCAGAGAGTGAAAACCGTATTGCGGCCATGATTTCCCTTGCCGAGAGTGAACCGGGTATTCCGGTATTACCAGATGACCTAGATCGCGACCCGTGGCAATTAAACTGCTTAAACGGAACCCTTAACCTGCGGACCGGGGAACTAAGGCCTCACAAGAGAGAGTATCTTATAACACGAATAATCCCTGTGCGGTATGACCCGGACGCGACCTGCCCACAATGGGAGGCCTTTTTGAATCGCATTATGGACGGGCGACAGGAGCTAATAGATTTCTTGCAAAGGGCGGCTGGCTATTCTCTAACAGGGATTACAGACGAGCGGTGTTTATTCATTCTATGGGGGAGCGGCAAAAACGGCAAATCTAGCTTCCTTGGAGCTATGGCCCTTTTACTTGGCGACTATGCTACGAGAACTCCTACGGAGACCTTGCTAACAAAAAAGGGTGATGTTATCCCGAACGACATAGCCCGACTGAAGGGCACACGATTCGTCTATGCTTCTGAGGCTGAAGAAGGCCGGCGATTAGCTGAAGCGCAAATAAAAGACTTGACGGGCGGCGATAAGGTATCAGCCCGGTTTATGCACGCTGAATGGTTTGATTTTACCCCGGAATTCAAGTTGTGGCTAGGCACAAATCATAAGCCTGTGATTCGTGGGACGGATAATGCCATATGGGACCGTATCAGACTTATTCCGTTTACAGTAAGAATTCCCGACAGCGAACAAATCCCAAAGCGGGAGCTTATGGCCCGTTTCAAGGCCGAATTACCCGGTATCCTCTCCTGGGCGGTGAAAGGGTGTCTGGAATGGCAAAAGCAAGGGCTAGGAATGCCAGAGGAAGTAAAAACCGCAACCGAAGGATACCGGGCTGAAATGGATATTCTAGCAGATTTCCTGGCTGACTGCTGCATTATAGACAAGAAAGCCAAAACAAAAGCGGCTGACCTTTACCAGGCCTATTGTAAATGGTGTGAGGAAAATGGAGAACAGGCGATAGCTAAAAGGACATTCGGGATACGACTAAAGGAACGTGGATTCGAGAGTAGAAGGGGCACAGGTGGCCCTAACTGGTGGCATGGTATTGGGCTAGTGAAGCAAGTGAAGTATAGTGAACCAATTTCCAGGTTATTACGCGAGGACCCCAATACAAGCGAAAACGGAAAAACTACTTCACTATACTTCACTTACTTCACTTGAAGGAGACAGTCCTGACCCGGAGGCCTCCGAAGATGACCTTCCCGAGGAGGTTTTCTAGTTATGAGGCCTGCGGAGTTACTTGCTAAACTCTATGAGGCCGGGTGCCGGGTTGTGGTTGATGGCAATACCCTTCGGGTGAGAGGCCTTCTGGATGACAAGCTAAGGAGTGAGATTCGAGAAAATAAAAGCGAGATATTGAGGCTACTTGGAGGCCCTGGCGGTAGTGCTGGGGTTTCATCATGTACCAGGGCGGCTGCGGACCGAAACAGCGAAACTGAATCAGAAGATACAATCCGACTCAAAACAGAAGCAAAACAGGAGCAGGCCTGCGAGCCGGAGCGAACCGAATTGGAGCCCAAAAAGCGGGGGGGCCGGTGCAAGATTCTCCTAAAGGCCGGGTGATATTTGTTGGCCCTCCCCCCGTGATCTTGGGTCCTAATGATGAGAATCCGCTAGATTACCGATGGGATTGTAAGGCAGGCCAATGGGTTTATGATCGTGACTGGTGGCGCAGCATTCCAAGGAAAGGAGGCAAGCACGATGAGCATGCCACGGCATGAGCGCGAGACTGCTGCACGGGTGGCGGCGCAGATGTCAACCCCCATATCCAGAGAGACATTACGTAAGATGATTCGGCTTAACGCTGAATTCAAGAGGGGAAACCCCGAAGCGGCAAGGCTCATAGGGTTATTGGATAGCAAAGAGATCAGTGTAGACACGGCTTACCGCAGGCTATTCAAGGCGGATGATGATACTGTGGGGCTTTATGTGCGTATACCACGTGGGTATCGTGATACTTTAGTGGCGTTGTCAAGGGAGCGGGGCATGATGGCAAGCGAGATCGTGAGGCAGGCATTGCGGGATTATTTTACCCAAATATTTGGGGAAGGTGAGCGCGATGGACAAGCGCAAGCTTGAGCAGCCAAAACTGATTCCATTCCAGTGTCCAACATGCCACAAGTTGGTAGTCTGGACTTTGAGTGGTGCAAAGTGTTTCTGTCCGGGTGCCGAGTATGGTTTGGAGCGGAAGAGGTGAAAGCGCGTGCCACAAAGATTAAGAAAGCCTTGTAGCTATCCTGCCTGCCCAAAGTTTTGCCCGGTGGAAAGACGAACAACAGGCCGGCTAACACGAACAGGCGAACAGTACCGGCGAAGGGAAACAAGGGAAACAACGAGGCCGGGAAGTGTAACAAGGGTAACACTTGCCGGAGGAAGCTTAACAACCTTAACATTTGGCGAATGAGCTTAACAAGGTTAACAGCGAACCTTGACAAGCGTGACAATAGCGAAAGAAAACGTGACAGCGTGACGGCCGGTAATGAGACATTTGAGACATGGTGAAACAGTGAAACACCTGGGCGGGTGATGATATGCGCAAGGGCAAAGTGAAGCAGCCAAAGCTGGTGCCTTTTCGGTGTAGCAAATGCGGCCGGCTGATAGTCTGGACACTTCCCAGGGCGCGGGCGTGGTGTACGGAATGCAAGAGGTGGGTAGAGGCCGGAGAAGCGGAGGCGCTAAAGGATAAGGCGGCAGGAGACAGCAGGAGGTAAGAGCTATGGCTTTGCACAAGAGGACCCTTGACTTAATTGACGCGGCAAGGGATGTATTAGCGGAATACCACCCCATGACCCTGCGGCAGGTATATTATCAGTTGGTTTCTAGACATGTCATAGAAAATACCCGAAGCGAGTATCAGCGGCTATCTAATGCGCTGGTGAAGGCCCGGCAGGAGGGATGGATACCGTGGGAATGGGTGGAGGACCGGACTAGACGGCCCCGGGACGTGAGCATGTGGAGCGGGCTGGATGATTTCATAGATACCGTTAGACGGGCTTACCGAAGAGATGTCTGGGAGACGCAGGAGCGCTATGTGGTTGTGTGGCTGGAGAAGGACGCATTAAGCGGGGTGTTTGAAGAGATCACCCTTGAATATGGGGTAACTTTGCTTGTAGGCCGGGGTTATAATTCCTGGAGCATTAGAAAAGAGCTGGCGGAACGGTTTATATCTCTAGGTAAGCCGGCTGTTGTTCTCTATTTCGGCGACTTCGACCCCAGCGGGGAGGACATATGCCGCGACTTACGGGAGAGCTTCTCGTTTTTTGGGATTTATCCCAGAGTGGAGAAGGTGGCCCTCACAAGGGAGGACGTGATTCGCTATAAGTTACCCCCCGACTTTGCGAAGAAGACTGATTCCAGGGCGAAGAAATTCATCGAGCGGTACGGTGATATGGCCGTAGAATTGGACGCATTACCTATGCCGGCGCTGCAGGATAAGATACGGAAGAGCATCGAGGCTCATATGGACTTAGAAGCCCTTGGCGCAGTTTTTACTATAGAGCGTGAAGAGCGCGAACAATTGAAGATGCTGTTAGCGTAGGGGGAATGAACATGGCCAAGTATTGGGAGAATGAAAAGCCCATCGAGGTGAGGAGCGGGAAGAATAGTCTCAGGTGGTATCTGAAGGCCGGGAAGTTGCAAATATCCCGGCCAGAGTGGACGGACAAAGAGGGTAGCACTCACCCAGTCAAGACGGTAATCCTGGACGTGGAGGCCCTGGGCGAAAGCGAGGACCGGGAGAAGGCCCGGAAGATATTCGCAGAGATCGTGGAGGAGCTAGGATAGGTATACACATATTGCGATTCGGTTGCAATGGTGAATTCCAAGTGCGCCAAGGGGTTGAGGCTACAAAAGGGGGGCAAACGGGTAAGGTTGCCTAATGATTTCGGGAAAATTTGGGGAGGTGTTCGGCTGCAGTGGGTGGCCGTGGATCAGGGAACTGGTATAGGCTGAGTAAGAAGGATACTGTAGAGGGATGCCGGAGCCTTGACGTAAATCGCTGGCACAGAGAAGGCCTTCTCCGGCCTGGACAATGGTTTGGGTGGGCGTGGAAGCGGGATGACGGGAAAGAAGAGGCGAGTATCGGGGTTACCGTCCTCCCTGATGCGATAGAGCTATCCTACACCATGAGGCCTGGGATGGAGGACGCGGAGAAGGTGCGCTATATCGTGCCTATCACCTGGACTGAATGTAATTATGGAGGACGGAGGCCCTGGTTTGTGTGTCCAGGGAGTGGTTGTGGCCGGCGGGTAGGGAAGCTGTATCTAGGGGGCAAGTATTTCCTATGTCGGCATTGTTACGACCTGGTTTATGAAAGCCAGAGAGAGAACCGGGCTTACAGATTGATGCGCAAGGCGCAGAAGATACAGGAGCGGTTAGGCGGGAGGACAGGGCTGATGTATTCCTTCCCTGATAAGCCAAAGTGGATGCACTGGGACACCTACAACAGGTTGAAGTGGGAAGGGCTCAGGGCGAAGAATGAAGCCCTGATGGCCGCGTTGGAGACATTCGGCCAGATAAAGAAGGCATTGGAACGCACATAATTTAATGGGAGGGGTTAAGAAAATGGCGAAAGTGGACAAAAGCCGACAGTTGACTATCGAACAAGAAAACGCGATTGACCTGCTGCTGCAAGGGAAAAGTGATAGGGAGGTTGCCGAGGCTGTAGGAGTGAGCCGTCAAACCGTGACGGAGTGGCGGAATAGGGATGCCCTGTTTGTGGCGGAACTAAACCGCAGGCGGCAGGAAGTATGGGGTGGGCAGACCGAACGATTACGCCAGTTAGTGGCCCAAGCAGTGAACGTCCTGGAGGAAGACTTGCAACAAAACCAGGACCGCAAGTTGCGCCAGGCAGCGGCGGTGCATATCCTGCGGGCGGTAGGCCTGTATGGGGTTAACCTGGCTCCCAAGGGTGCGACTGACCCGGAGGACATAGAAGCTGAATGGGCGAGCACTAAGGCCTTAGCAGAATCCTTAAAGGAACTATCCCGGTTAACGGCATAATTATCCAAAAGTATACCGAAAGTTGCAGGAACTTGTTTTTACTTGGGATTATGAGGGTGTAAACTTTGGGAAGTTTCCAGCGGAGGCCTGGAAAGTTTGCAAGTGTTACATAGCGTTACAGCGAAGGGGGATAGGCCCATAAAATCTCCAGGAGTTTCAGGCCTGGGGTCGGGCGGGCAGCAGCGTGTATGCTATCGCGAATTTCGCTAGGGGGGGGTAATGCCTGGTGCTAATACAGGACTAACACAGTATTAGTCCGGTGTTATTAACAATGCTAACGATGAGACTAACATTAGCAGGCGATATTCGGGAGGCCTCCAGGCCCCCACAGGAGGCCCGCAGAGCCGTCGAATCGGCCGGGTAGGCAAACTATTACCCGGCCATTTTCATTGGCCCCGTAGGGCAAAATAGAGGCCCTGCGTGGCCGTGGTGCTGATCTTGTGGTCTAACAAAGAGACTAACAAAGAAGCTAACAAGAGTTTTCCACGTGGAAAACGCCCGGAGAAAAACGCCAAAGGGTGTAAACAATGTTTACGGGGATGCCATCAGAGCACTATGCAAGACGAAACTCAAAAAGTGGTGGCTGCTACCCATTTTTGAGGCATTTTTAAGGCCAAAGTGGAGGGAAAATGTCGGGTTCTCCGATAATCTTCCCCCACCTATACACCACCTGAAATGCATCTTAGCGTGGCCTAGAATGCTTCTCTCGCAAGGGGTTCAGGACTGCCAACAAAAGGAAGTAAACATAATGCCTATTATGCGACATTGTGACAGGCCGAATATTTGCTTGACATGCTGTCCCGTTCTATGCTAGAATCCGAATGGGAGGTGTTGCGAGTGTCAGAAGATGTCTACGAGGTGAAGGACGTTGCGCGGATTCTAAAGATACACCCCCGAAGTGTCTACCGGCTGATTGAAGAGCAGGGGCTCCCGGCCGTGAACCTGGGGGTTGGCCGGCGGCCGCGATACCGCATCCGAAAGGAAGACCTCGAGATGTGGTTGGCTGCCAAGGCACAAAGGGAAGGGAAGGAGGCCTGAGCTGTGGCGGAACTGCGTTTGAAAGACGCACAGGCCGACTGTGATGAAAAGTTGAGGAGTTTTATCGAGCGGTACTGCGAGGGCCGGCAATACGATAGCTGCGTAAATAATTCATGCCCGTTCTCAAGCGCGTTTGGCTGCCGGCATCCCGAGCACCCGAAGAACCAAGGGGGAAGGTAGGCAAATTATTCGGCAGGGTGAAGGGCTAAAGGAGCGTGTCTTGCGTGGAACTCAAGGGCATTATCCAGTCGGCCCTTTCGAAATGTAAAGTCGATCATGATGACTTGGAGTTTATGAGTCAGGCTATTGAAGAACGGATTCTGGCAAACTACATTCTCACGCCAAAGGAGAACCTAGACCTGTCAGAAAAATTGGACAGACTGCAGGAAGCCATATTAAAGGGTGAAGCCCCGAAGCAGGAGCTTGCAGCGGCCATAAATGAAGCAGATGAATCCCGTTATTTTGAGCACCTCACCTTTGAGAATGCCGAGGCATGGGAACGGCTACGAAGGAAGGCACATTATCTCCAGGAGCTTCTACATAAGCTGAAGCATCGGCGAGCTACAAGACGGTTGCAGGATGAACTACAGAAGATGATTTCCCCTGAAGCGTGGGAGGTGTACCTGAAAATCGAGGAAGAGACTAATTGGGAGATATGGAGACTACAACAAGAGGGTGCCACCCGCTAAGATAGACACCCTCTAGCAGGGACAAAAGCCAAAAATCAAACCCTTGCCCTGCCGATTTTATTATAACTCCATAGATTAACTACTACAACCCGACAATAGGTAATTTTTGGCCGCCCAGAAGGCCCGTAGAGGGGAGAGATAGCCAGATGAAATGGTTAGCGTTTATTATCACATTGATTATCCTTGGCCCTATTATGATACTCAGCGGGCTAAAAGTGGTTTTCACCTTTATTGACTTCTATCTGCTCCCTGGATGGGGCGAGGGCGGGATAATAGATACATTACTTGTAGGCCCGGATGCTCCCCGGGGAACAGTCCTTACTTTTTTACATTACGCGGCTGGAATGATCCCGCTTCTCATCCTGAGTTTATCAGTTGGACCCGCTTTGGGCCAGTTTCGGAGTCAAGAAATGGCTTAATATCGGCATTTCTAACCGCACTACCGAAGAAAATCTCAAAAAGTGTAGTGGCAAAATATTTGGCAAGATATATTGCCAAGTGTTGAATATCCGTCCTAATAGTGGTATAATACAGCTATGTTCCTGAAGATTACACGCTCAAACAACTATCAATATGTGCAGTTGATCAGGTCATACCGGGAAAATGGCGTCGTAAAGCACGAGGTTGTCCTCAACCTGGGTAGGCTGGACACAATCGAAAACAATCCCAGTTTCCAACGCCTTGCCCTGCGTCTACAGGAGCTATCAAGGGCTAACCCAAAGCAAATACCCGACCTGAATAAGGCGTCAGAGGCTGAAATCCTCAACTGGGGTTACATCGCATATCAAAAACTATGGAAGGAGTTTAGTCTACACGAATTCTTACCATCCCTTACAGCTAGCACGAAGGTACAGTTCAGTCTGGCTGATGCCTGTTTCCTGATGACCATACAGCACCTGTTGAGCCCCATGAGCAAACTTGGCACTTTCAAGCACCAGCAGCGTTATGTGAACATGCCAGAGGTATCCCTTAATCACCTCTACCGCTCTCTGGATATCCTCTGCGATCACAAGGAACGGCTGGAACAAATGATTTTCCACAAGAACCGCACCATATTCAACATGCAGGTAGACGTGATCTTCTATGATGTCACAACCTTTTCCTTCGAAAGTGTGAAGGCTGATACCCTTAGGGATTTTGGTTTCAGCAAGAACGGTAAGTTCAATGAAGTACAGGTGGTCATGGGACTTTTGCTTGACTGCGAAGGTAGACCTATTGGTTATGAATTGTTTCCAGGCAACACCTTTGATAGTAGTACCCTGGAGGCCGCTCTCGAGAAATTGAAAGAGAGGTTCGGTATCCGCAGGGTGATCATCGTCGCTGATCGGGGGATCAACAGCAAGATAAACCTGAAGCGGATCGCTGATCAAGGTTACAGTTACATCTTCGCCTCTAGGTTAAAGAGCATGAAAAGAAGTGTTCAAGAGGAAGTCTTCTCCGACGGCTACCAGGAGATAGCCCTCCCGGGGATGGATTCAGAAGAAAAGATCCTCTACAAGGTGATCGACTACGTCAATAGGGTGAAGGATGAGGAAGGAAAGATTTACGAGCTAAAAGAGAACCTGGTCATCACCTATTCCCCAAGGAGGGCTCGAAAGGATCGGGCCGACCGGGAAAGGCTGATTGAAAAGGCCAAGTCTCTCCTGGAGAACAAGTCAAGGATCAAAGCCAGCAACAAGCGAGGTGGGAAGAAGTATCTCAAGGAAGCAGAGCCGGGGTGTGTCGACTGGGTTTTAGATGAGGAGCGGATTAGAAAAGATGAGAGATTCGACGGGTATTACGGTATCCAGACCAATGAAAAGAACATGAGTGCGAAGGGTGTGCTGGCAGCATACCATGACCTATGGAAAATTGAAGAGTCTTTCCGGATTATGAAGTCGACTCTGGAAGTGCAGCCGGTCTTCCATTGGACTGAGCGACGCATCAAGGGTCACTTTGTGGTTTGCTTCTTGGCCTTTCTGCTTGCCCGTACCCTGGAGTTCAAGCTCCGGAAGGCTGAGGTGGAGGCTTCGGCAGATGCAATTAGGGAAGCCATGAACTCCATGAATTTTGCCAAGGTGGAGATTGACGAAAGGGATTATCTTATCAAAACGAGAGGGACTGATCTGAGCAACAAGATATTGCGATTGCTACGCATCAAGCCACCGCCCAATGTTCTGCCTGCCGATGAATTCCAGGACCTAGAGTTGTAGTGGCAAAATGTACAGTTTCAAAAAGAACTCTTCAGGTTTGATGCGGGTTTGGGCAGAGTTAACTGATAAACTCAGGATACATTACTTGTAGGCCCGGATGCTCCCCGGGGAACAGTCCTTACTTTTTTACATTACGCGGCTGGAATGATCCCGCTTCTCATTTGTTGGAACATCCTTCGTGTGCTTTGGAGGAGAGCCAGACGTAAACCGTAGGCCTCACCAACTATTAGGTTCGCGATCTCAAGTCTAAAAAAGCCTCCAGGAGCGCGTAGGAGGCCCGTAGAGGCGCCGAAATGGCCGGGTAAGTATCAAAACTATTACCCGGCCTTGTTGTGGCCTTGTAGGGCAAAGATGTGGGTAGAGGGCCATAAAACAGAGGCAAAACGGGTTTCTATCTCTTTGCGAGGGAGAGGCCTCTGCAATGTAGAATTACTAGATAAAAAGGATGCAGGCTTTGGGTAACAGGGTATGAACCGAGGCGAGGGGAATCACTTAGCATAATGAGGTCTAGGCATAATGAGGGGGATACTGATGGCGATTGTAGGTCTTTTCCATTCCAAGATTCTGAGTGAGGCAATGGCAAGGTTCTGCTTTCCTCCTGATATGGACGACAAGCAAGCCATTATCGCCAAGTGGATTGCTTCCTTGGAACATGGAACGCTGGATGAGGTTAGTGAGGTATCTTTGCACGGGGATTTCCTCAAGGATATTTTCGGGCAGGTCCTCGGCTATAGTGGCCCGGTAGAAGGCGTAACGGAGTGGACGCTCCAAGCAGAGAGACATACTGTGTCAGGTGGCGGGAGTGCCGATGGTGCCATTGGATTCTTTCAGGGGAAGAACAAGGGGCGCATCGTTGCCCCTATCGAGCTAAAAGGGGCACGAGTCGACTTGGACCGCAATATGCCGGGGCGGGGATATACCCCAGTACAGCAAGGCTGGTGGTATGCCAGCGAAGCGGGATGTAACTGGGTGATTGTCTCCAACTATCGGGAGACAAGATTATATAATCGCTACAAGACACCAGCCCACTACGAATCCATTAATCTTGCCGATCTGGCTGACCCCGCCGTCTTCCGTCGATTCTATTTCCTGCTCTGCAAAGAGAACTTCCTGGCAGAGACAGCCCCTTCCGTGGTTGAACAACTTTTGGTGCAGAGTGATGCCACCGAGTTGGACATAACGAACCGCCTATACCTTGAGTATAAGGAAATGCGTCTGTGCCTCTTGGAGTACCTGCGTTCAGTCAATCCAGGTGTGAGTATATCGTTGCTCATTAGCAAGGCACAGAAGATTCTGGACCGTAT
>NZ_JABUEX010000097.1:0-5420 GCF_013314835.1 Syntrophothermus sp. | reverse complement strand
ATCGCCTGCTGTGCACTTCGCTTCGGACGAAACCCGAAACTGCTGTCAGAGAAAGTCGGCTCGAATATCGGTTGTAATACCTGCACGATTGCCTGCTGAACCATACGGTCTATTACCGTTGGTACACCAAGCAGCCGTTTTCCCCCGTCTGGTTTCGGAATCTCGACTCTTTTAACAGGTTGGGGACGGTATTTCCCGCTTGCAAGTTCTTCCAGCAGATTGCTCCCGTGCGCTCTCAGATAAGGCAGCATTTGATCGACCGTCATTCCGTCAATGCCAGCGCCACCGCCATTCTGCTTCACCCTCTTGAATGCCTGATTCAGATTATTTCTGTCGAGCACCATTTCGAGCAAAGCATCTGCACCCATCTTCGTTTTCGCCTTTTTGGGTATAACGGCGCTATGCGCTCCTCTGCTACTTTCCGGTTCCACCGTATCATTGCAGAGGTAGCCTGTTGGAACAGTATTCGGCAGTCGTTGCGTCATTATGCCTTCCATACGATCGAAGATTAACCATTGTTCGGCCCTTCACGCATCGCTGCGCTACTATGGCCTCTGCTGACTTCTTGTAGGTCAGTGGGGCATTGCTGCCCCACCTGTCGCTGTGGGTTGTCTAACCATCCCTCTTGTCGGCGACCACTACAAGACCTCCCCAGGTAAGAACGATAACTTTCCCCTCATACACCCGCCGCATTTACACCGCAGACCTCGGGCAGTATTGGACTTTGCTTTGCCTAGCAAGCTCGTCCAGTCATGCAATGCCTTATATACGGTTCTTGTTCATCGGGCCGAGGGTTTGCCTCCAGCTTCCTTCAGATTCCACCTCACGGTGGACACCCTTGCCTTTGGCTAACAGTTCCTGCTGCCAAGCCTGTAGCGGACTTGCACCGCCGAGTTATCGCCCATGCCGGGCACACTAGGCATCCCCCCGGCCGGATCAAGATGGCCGGGGGGGGAATACCGGAGAGAGTGGGGAATTCACGGCCACAGATGGGAGAGCATCTCCTGAATGGCGGTAAAGAAGCCCTTACCGGATTTCCCACCTTCGGTCTTCTGTCGGATTGTCTTCAGCTCCTCAAAAATCTTCTTGTATGCCTCCGTTTGGTCGATTTGATACCCCAGGATCTGGGCCAGACGGAGCTCGTTGTCGACATTGTCCAGGAGGGACGCCAATCGCTGGTTATCAGTCGCCGACCGGTCAGATTTTTCTGCCAGGTTCCCCGCCTCTTTAAGCATCAGCTTGGCACGACTTGGCGCCAACGGGGTAATGTATTCCTCGATCACCAGAGTTCCGAGCGTTTGCCGAAGCAGGGCCTTGGCTTCCTCGATCTTGTCTGCATCAATAAGAGGGGCCACTGCCATGATGGCTTTGGGAAATGTGGCGATGGGGAGCTTTGTTACCTGAACGATTATCTCACTGGCCAGAGAAGCCAAGATGTGGCGAGCGGCTTGGACCGCGCCATCATTCAGTTTGTTTTTTGCTTCCTTGATGGCCGCTTCTACTGATTCCGCTTTGGCAAAGAGGTCGTGGACGATCGTCTGCTGACTGACCGGGAAGAGTGCCAGCTTGGGATTTCGGGCCACGGCAAGTTGGAGCTTTCCGACGATTCTCTCCAGGCAAGCAAGAGCCTCTTCCTTCTTCCCATCTTCCAGAGCCTTCAGGGCTTTTTTCGTATCTTCAAGCGCTGAGATGGCCTCTTGAACAAGGCGGTTCTGCGGCTTATCAATGTCCCCCTGAACCTTCTTGTCAATAGATGGCTGGACGTTCTGGACATGCTCACTCTTAGCTTCCGAATCAGGAGAGTTTTCCGTGGTTTGGGTCGTTGGAGTGGCGACCTGGTCAGCATTATCACCGGCAAAAGACGCCGGTGTGGACGAGAAGAGCGTGGTGCTAAGGACCACAAGGATGAAGAAGATTTGAGAAAAACATCGGATCTTTGGCATGCTCGATCTCCTTTCAGTAAGATTGACAGGATTTTCAAAGGGTCGTAGGCCGGCGGGGAGAAATACCCCGCCGGACCATTACGCGGACGTCACCTCAATCTGGCGTTGTTCAGAAGGCGGAAGAGCTTTTCGGGGAATGCTCAGGGTCATGACGCCATCCTTGTATGAAGCTGAGATTTTGTCGACATCGACATCTTCAGGAAGGGTCAGGATTCGCCGGAACATTCCGTATGACCGTTCCACACAGTAGTGGTCATTTCCCTTGTGTTCCTTTTCCTGCTTCTTTTCACCAGTGATGAAGAGATTGTTCTTGCGTAGTTCTACCTTGACATCCTTGGGGTCAACCCCCGGGATTTCAATTGTGGCAGTGTAGGCTTCATCTGTGGCGGAAAGATCAAGAGTAGGTCGCAGAAAACCCATCTCCCCTGACAAAGAGTTTCCGAGAAGTGAAGGGAAAGATCTCAACGGCCAGTCGCGGAAGAATGTGTTGAACACACGATCTATTTCCCGTTGCAACTCAACCATCGGATGTTGTAAGGAAGACCGAGCCGAGTCTCGGGCAACCGGAACTTTTGTTCCTTCTTCTTCTTCCTTTTTGAACCAGTTCCATGGAGCAAGTTTTTTCCAGTCCATATGTACCCTCCTTATTATAAAAATTGTTCGTTGAATTTTTTTTGCGTCGTAACCCGACTTCCAAAAGACTTTGACACTTATGTTGGAAAAAGGGTTCCAAAAAAATCACTAATAGAAATCTTATAGAGCAAAGCCGAAAGGTCTGAACCCATTGGTCGTGGAAACGGATCGCGCCATTTCATAAAGCCGATTGATGCGTTCTCTGACCGGTGGATGGGTGGAAAAGAGATCTAAAAGACCGTTTCCGTCGAATGGTTGCAGGATGAACATGTGCGACGTTGCAGGTTCAACGTCGCGCATTGGATATGACGCTATTCCAGAATGAATTCTGGCCAAAGCCGAAGCCAGAGCCGTAGGGTCTCCGCTTAATCGTGCTCCCGTCTCATCGGCAAGGAATTCCCTGTTCCGTGAAATTGCCATCTGCACAAGAAGAGCAACAAAAGGAGCCAGTATCATCATTACCATCGCCAGTAAAGGGTTTTGGCCGTCCTCTCGATCGTTGGCAGATCCCAAACCGGCTCCAAACCAAAACACCATGCGGGAAAGCATGGATAAAGAGCCGGCCAATGTGGCGACAACCGTGGACAGAAGAACATCATAGTTAGCGATGTGCGCGATCTCATGGGCAAGAACGCCCCGCAACTCTCTCATGCTCAGGGTCTGTAAAATTCCATGAGTTACCGCCACCGCGGCGTGACCAGGGCCGCGACCTGTAGCAAAAGCATTGGGTGAAGCTGATGGGATAAGACACACCCTCGGTTTTGGAATTCCTGCAGCCTGGGCAAGTTCTTCCACAATGCCGTGCAACTCAGGAGCTTCGCGAGGGGATAGTTCGCGAGCTCCATAGATAGACAGGACAATGGAGTCGGAGAACCAGTAACTCCCAAATGACATGACCAGGGACATCACCAGGGCTATGAACAAGCCATGCTCTCCACCGAGGGCCTCACCAGCAAAAAGGGTTATAGTTATGAGAACTGCGAGAAGGAGATAGGTTTTAATTGAGTTCGTCATACAATCACCTCATTTATCACAAGTTTTCATTTTCACTAAAAGGTAAAGCAAAACCTGTACCAACTATATGACGGAATGATTTAAAATGATGGTAACAATTTCTTATAAGGTTGAAATTATGCCAGCATTTATCGACCTTGTGCTTTCAGACTCTGATTTTCAGTTTATTGCTGAACTAGAGAGGGAAAGCCTTTCAAAAAACAATTTGAAGCTTTATTGCCGCTGTCGCGCCTTGATTGCCTTTGGTTACAACAAGGGGTCACGACACCAAACGGAAATTTACGTACGCTAAGCAATTTTTGTCTCATCAAAATCAGCTCCCAGAGCGAATATATTGATATACTGTTTCTCGACTGATTCCAAATGCTCTGGCCAGATGCGCTTTTTCTTCGCCAGCCCGTGCCCGTTTTCGAAGACTTTCTGCTTGGGCAGCATCCAGAGCTTTTTTTCTTCCACGATAGACCCCGCGCTTTTTTGCCAGAGCAATTCCTTCGCGTTGTCTCTCACGCAAAAGTGATCTCTCGAACTCTGCAAAAGCGCCCATTACTGAAAGAAGCAGCGTTGCCATAGGCGAATCATCACCAGTAAAAATTAAACCTTCTTTTACGAATTCTACGCGAATACCGACTTTCGTTAAGCTCTGCACGATTCGTCGCAGGTCGTCAAGATTCCTGGCCAGCCGATCCATGCTGTGAACCACTACCGTATCACCTTCTCTCACAAATGCCAGCAATGCTTCGAGCTCAGGCCTTTTGGAGTCTTTACCCGAAGCATTGTCAGTGAAGACTCGATCAACTTGAGTTTGTTCCAGTTGTCTGGCAGGGTTTTGATCAAAGCTGCTAATACGGATATAGCCGATTCTTTGGCCCTTCATTTGTGATTCTCCCTCAAAGCATGTCAGAATTGACTCTAAGATATTTTTACAAACCTGTCAATAAATGTGATATTAGAGTCTAATCTGACACCGAAAATCAGGTTTTCTGACGTCAGATTGAAGTATACCTCATCGTGACACAGAATTATCAAGCTTTCTTATTCGCTTTACTTTCAAACAAATTGCAATTGTTGCCGATAGAGTTGGTAACTAGTTGCAAAGGGGTTGGTAATTGTGAATAAGGAGAAAATCGCATCAGTAGCAAAACGGCTAGGTATTACAACTCAGGCGGTTTACAAAAAGTTGGCAAAGGTTGGTAGGTTATTTCAGCCCATTCCTCATCTCTAAAAACTCTCATGTCCTCTGGAAGGGGCTGACGTAAGTTTTCAGCCCGTTCGCGTCTCTGTGGGCCGTTTCAGCTTTTTCCGCCCGCGCCGCAAACAGCCGAAAATCCCCACCAGGCCACGACAGCAACCACAAACCGGCCCTGCAGCCCGCCAAATCACCCTTTTTTAGCAAACCCGTCGTAAAACGGCATTTTCCCGCCCCCTCCCCGCCAGCCGTCTGAGAGACACGCCCCTCGATTAGTAAATTCGGCCAAAATAGCGGTTTTTAGCAAAATCAGCTCTCAGAGCCCTTTTTCGCTAAAAGCATCTCGATCTGCCAAAATGTCCCTCCTGGCCCCGAATCAGCCGCAAAGAATCTCAGCAGCACAAAGTCCCTCAAGAACAAAAAGGGGGCCGCGCCCCCGGGCTCACCACAGGGGAATTGAGCTGAAACCCTTTCCGGTAACTCTTTTCCCCGCTGCACCGCCCGTCGAAACTTTTTGATACCGCCCGGATCGACAAAGTAAAGGCCTCCACCCCAACCGGCTGCGCCGGCCGGGTCCCCGCCTTGACTTTGCCGAACCGGGCCGGTCTGGCCGGGGCATCGACGGGCGGCTCCGCAGGGGAAAA
>NZ_JABUEX010000096.1:0-5439 GCF_013314835.1 Syntrophothermus sp. | reverse complement strand
ATGCTACGCACGTTTTTGATGACCTTTTCAGCCACCACCTTGACTTCTTCCAGCGTTCCCCCTGCCTGGGCTTTGGCTCCGGCTATTTTATGTACGAAGACCGTACCGGCTATACCCCTTCTGCCAAGGATTAACCTCTTGTAGTAGGACTTCAGTATCGGGTCGTGCAGGCGGGATGTACCGGCGGCAATCCACAAAGCTCGCCGCAGGTACGGCGAGCCCCGTTTGGACAAATGGGCACGCGTGCCCTCAAAGGTTCCGCTTTGATAGACGGTGGCATCCAACCCGGCATATGCCCTGAGCTTTTTAGCGTTCTCAAATCGCCTAATGTCTCCGATTTCGCCAAGGATAGCAGCACCGAGAACTGGTCCAACGCCTGGAACGGAGAGGATCAATTGGTGTTCTTGCATTAGGTTGGTAATGACCTCATCCAGTTGCTTGACCTGATTCATAATGAATTCTAATTGCTCCAAGAGAAGCCGTAGCTCCAAGGTAAAGGCGTCTAGGCCATACCGGATACCGAAAGAATTGGCGGCTCGCTCCTTAAGTTGCTGGGCTTTATCTAGATAGAGACGCCCGTTGCTGTATTTCCTTAGCAATTCGGCAAGCTCGCTCAGGTCCGCATTGGCTAATTGTTCCGGGTCAGGGTAAGTCTTGAGGACCTGGATGGCCGCCTGCCCGAATGCGTTACCAAAGCATCCCGGGAACTCGGGGAAAATGCGGTCGAGGATGCCCAGGATGCAGCGTTTAATATCACCTACGGTTTGCATAAACTCAACCCGTAGGCGGGAGAGTTCGCGTGGACTTAACCAGAGGCTCATCGGGAATTTTGGTTTCCGTAAAGCGTCCGAAGCGTAATACCTCAGCGACCAGGAACGAGTCTTTGCGGTCGTTCTTAGTCACGCGGATATAAAGGTTGCGAAGGCTATCGGACTGGATGGGGTTAATAACCTTGACCGTACAGCCAGCCGCCGTCAAGAAAGTGTATAAGGGTAGCCAATAATGGCCGGTGGCCTCGAGCCCGTAAACAACTTCGCTCGCTCCAAAAGAAGCAACCCGTTGCAGCAATTTTTCTACGCCCTTAGGTGAATTGTTAAAGACCAGCGAACCGCCTAGCTGCTTACCAGTTTCATCAAGGATGGAGGCTTCATGCTTGCGCTTGCCCACGTCGATACCCACATAGATAACTGACACGGGATCACCTCCCAATGGGTTTATGGTGGGGTCCCACGACCTCTACGGGTCACAGCCTTGTGGGTCAGACGGGCTACAAGCAGAGCTTGTCCCAACCTACTTAATCGTGATCATCCCGTAGAGGTGGGGGCCTCAATCTAAGGTTCGGGCTTTTCCGCCCAAGGGGGTAGTTAGATTTGACCCCACCAACGGGATGAAATTTCGGTGATTAACTGTAATATCCTGCTACCTCTATACTACAAGGGGGTGTGGTCAATGAGACAATACACCGAGGAATTCAAAGAGCAAATCTTGGCTGAATGCCAGGAGGTTGGTAACGTAGCCCTGATCGCCAGGCGTCACCAAATCTCCGAGAACACTATCTATACTTGGATTAAAAAGATGCGTAAAAACGGCTCTCTAAAGCCTCTCCCCAAAGCCGAAAAACAACGCTAAAGATGCTCGAAAAAAGGCTTAAAGCAGTTAGAACCGAAAATGACCGGCTAAAAAGGCTCTTGGCAGAAAAGGAGCTAGAGCTAGCTATTCTTAGAGAACTGAGGGATAGGGTAAACCTCGGCTTACGACAAAGTCGCTATAGCAGAAAAATGGATTTCCCAAGGGTAAACGCCTGCCTTGTTCTCGGCTTTGTCGGCATCCCCCTTTCTACCTACTATGCTTTTAGAACAAGGCGAACCCAGGAAAAATCTGAACTCCAAGAAGGTGATGCTTCTAGCAAAGTATAATGGACCCAGAAAACTAGACACGAAAAATGGGGGTCCTAAGCATCAGAATGGGTAATAGGAAACAATATCCAGCGGAGCTTAAGGCTAAAATCGTACTGGAAATTCTCAGGGAAGAAAAATCCATTTCCCAAATCGCTTCCGAATATGGTATCCACCCTTCCCTTCTAAACAAGTGGAGAAATGTGGCGATACAAAAACTGCCTTCCCTCTTCACCGATGAAACGAAAAGTATTGAAAACATGAAATCCGAGTACGAGAGGAAAATCCAAGACCTCTACGCAGAAGTCGGCCGTTTAACCACTGAGCTGACCTGGCTTAAAAAAAAGAGTGGCCTCTGAGCTTAGCCGGGATGAGCGCTTTGGTTTGGTGGAATGGGGTCATCCAGAACTATCTATTAAAAAGCAAGCCGAGCTCTTAAGCCTAAACCGCTCTAGCTTGTACTACCACCCAGTGCCCCCTTCCCCAGAAGAAATAGCCATAAAACACCGCATCGACGAAATATACACCGAGTTTCCCTTTTCCTGACTTTGACACTTCATCTGCCATAAACCCTAATAAAATGGGCATATTTCGAACTAAATTTGTACATTTTAGGACTACAAAATAGCCCTTTCAAAATTAAAGGGTAAACTCTTCTGCGGGAATCACATTTTTTGGGGGTTTGATTCGGAGGATACGCAGAATCTTACTGCTCAGGTCTGCAGCTTTGGTCTTGATGAAAAACTTATTCTGCTCAATCTCAACCTCAGCAAAGTTCATGGAATTCAAAGCTTCACGAATCTTATCCGGGGAGGCCGTCTCACCAGCTTTTTTCAGTTTGAATTCCAATGTTCTTTCCAGCAGGAAGGCCAAAAAGCAAATTAAGAAGTGCCCTTTAATCCTCGGCTCTGTCCAATGAAAAACCGGCCTGACCTCCAGAGTACTTTTCATGATCCGGAATGATTCTTCGATCTTCCATAAGGTATGATAGGCTTCCAGAGCATCCTGGGGTTTTATGTCCTGCTCATTGGTCTGGATACCGTAGTAACCATCAAACCGTTCATCCCTGGCTATGGCCTCTTGGTCCAGATACCAGACCTCTTTGCCGGAATTTTTGAGGTATTTCCTACCACCGCGTTTGTTGCTGGCCGTAATCTTGGATTGATCTTTTAAAAGCAGTTTGGCCTTTTGAATGAGCCTTTCTCGGTCTTTTTGGTCTTTTCTGGCTCTTTTAGACGAATATGTAATGATAAGTTTTTCTTTCAGTTCGCAGGTCTTACCGTCTTGTTTGAATCTGTTAATGTGGTCTATTACTTTGTAGAGGAGCTTTTCGTCCTGATCAGACTCCAGTTTGATATAACCTTCTGGGTCAAAGACCTGTTCCTCTATCTTTCTGCCCATGTTCTTGATCCGGGCGGCAAAGATGTAGCTGTAGTTTCTATCGACGATTCTTTTCAGGTTCAGCTTGCTGTTGATACCCCGGTCAGCTACTATGATGACCCTGCGAATACCAAAACGCTTCTCTAACTTCTCAAGTGCCGTATCCAGGGTCTTGCCATCAAAGGTATTGCCGGGAAACAGTTCATAGCCGATAGGGCGGCCTTCACAGTCAACCAAGAGACCCAATACTACCTGGACTTCATTGAACTTCCCGTCTTTGCTGAAACCGAAATCTCTCAGGGTATCCGCTTTGACGCTCTCGAAGGAAAAGGTGGTTACATCATAAAATACTACGTCTACCTGCATATTGAAGAGGTTTCGGTTTTTATGAAACATCAATTCTTCCAGCTGCTCTTTCTGGATATGGATGATGTCCAGTGCACGGTACAGGTGGTGCAATTCTACATTCGGCAGCTGCACATAATACCCTTGGTTGGCATAAGTGGCTAACTTGCTCTTCGGCTGTAAAAGATGCTGGATGACCATGAGAAAACAGGCATCATTCAAGTTGAACTGGGTTTTACCTTTTTCTTTTATCCGGGTCAGTATCTTATCAAGTTCAAACACCTCCCAGATTTTTTTGTAGACGAGATAACCCCAGTTCACTATCCTTGCATCGGAAAAGCTTTCTAGGTCAATCACTTTCTTTGCCTTGGAAAGCTCTAACAGCCTCATTCCAAGACGTTGGAAGCTGGGGTTGTTCTCTATCTCGTCTAATCGACCCAGATTCAGAAGCGCCCTATGTTTTACGTTTTTGCCCTCTCGATAGGATTCTACAAGCTGTGCGTATTTGTATTTTCCTGATTTGGTAATTTTGATGAACATGAGTGCATTATACCACGTATAAGCTTTATAGTCAATTATAACTGGAGTTATTATTATGAAATATTGCCACTACATTTTTATGAGTTCAAAATATTGTATGCCCATTTTTCAAGGGTTACAAGCCCCTATATCGAAAAAAATCGCTCGCAACTGTCAAACTCGGGAGGACATGCGCCGATTTCTTCAACGATTTCCGGAAAATTTTTATTCACCCAGGAGTTGCAAACCGGGCAGTAATATGTTATTTTATTCATGCTTTTGGGAGTTGCTCTCTCGATGTTTCGGTATTCAAAAACTCGAGAGAGCTTTTGTATTTAGAACCTGCCAAACTGCAACTGTGGTAATTTCCCCCTTTTTATTTCTCCGAAAATAGCTGAATCCCTGTCAGTCTAAAATATTTTGACTGGACAGGGATTTTTAATCCAGATTAAAGTGACCGGGAACAGGCTACCTGCCGGAAAAGGCAAAAAACCTCCTACCAAACTTTTTCCTGTGTTTTTCTTTTTCTTTTCTGTAGGATTTGATTCATTGGCATTGGTTTTTGAGGTCTTTGGCAACAACCCCATTCTATTTTACATCTACAGTCTCGTTCCTCCTGAATGATCGCTAGTTCTTTTTTCAGGCGGCGGTTTTCTTCTTCAAGATCGGTACCGCGCATCTGTTTCCCTAACCCGGGAAAAGCTCGTTCTCCATACTTTTCTTGTTCTCTGCGCCACCTGTTGCGCATGCTGCTGTTGATACCCAGGTCACGGGCAATCTGGCTGGCAGTTTTGTCGCTGGTGTGGCATAGCTCGACGGCATTGCGCTTGAACTCTTCGTCATATTTTCTTCTTTGCTCCCCCATGGACACAACGCCTTCTTACTCTGATTATACACTCTTAACTCTGTGTCCTACAAATCGGGGGATGGGCAAAGGGGTAGAGGAGTTCTACGAAACGTTCCAGAGTAGGAGCTACCTCGTTTCTACAGTCAACGATAGTTCCTCTCCCCACGTTTGGGTGGGTGGAGTGCCACCAATATTAACATTCGCGTTCGTTTGTGGCGTATGAAACCAGGCAATGGTATCGCCGGGGAAACCGTGGCCCAAGGCTATCTCATCTCCCCGCGAGAGCACAATACGTGGCTCGTTTATTCCTATCACATTCTGAACCCCTGCGGAGGTATCACACTGGACCCATCCGAAGCCTGGCAGATAGAATTCGGACCAAACGTGTCCCAACATTGTTCTCTTCTGGGCGCTACCGCTGACAAAGCGGCCCTGATAACCCGTGTGCAGGCC
>NZ_JABUEX010000019.1:0-50456 GCF_013314835.1 Syntrophothermus sp. | reverse complement strand
AAATCCCGAAACCCGACGGGGGCAAGAGGCTTCTTGGGATACCCACCGTATTGGACCGGCTAATCCAGCAGGCCCTGCTGCAAACCCTGACACCCATATTCGACCCAACCTTTTCACACTCAAGCTGTGGTGTGAGAGGACGGGGGTTAGCCGCCCCCTCCTACTCGATTTTTGGAGAGTATAAACGGCATTACTTAAAAAATTCTGATTACCTCGTAAGCCAATTCTTCTGACCCGGTGATAGAGGTGACATTATCGAGATAGGTCTTGGCTACCCTTACCGCTTCTTCGATCTGCTCGCGAGTCGGGCGGGGCCAGGGGCTACCCGCAACCGGAAGATAGGCATCTATGCGCAGCGGCAGCCCGCGGTCGACCTCGCTTATAAACCGGGCAATACGCTCAATCTCGTCCACGTCAACAAGCCCGGGGATGAAGACTGTCTCTACGTACAGTTTCTTCGGCAAACGATAAACCGTGACGAAGTTTTCCAGGATCTTTTGGTTGCTCTTGCCGGTGTAGGAACGATGAATAGAGTCGGTGTAGGCTTTTATGCTGAACACCACAACATCCACATACTCCAAAGAGGGCAACTCGAGCCCGTTGGTAAGCAGCACGTTCTGGGTCGCAAACCTATCGTGAAGCCACTCCGCCAGCTCGGGCATACTGGGATCGACGGTAGGCTCGGCTCCCATAAAGATGACCTGTTTCAGTTTGAGCTGCCCGAGGATTTCCTTTAATTCTTCCAGGTTTAAGAATCGTGCGGGTCTGCCCGGAGCAACTTTCTCCGGGTCGAACAAACCTTTTCTGGTTTCGGGAAGGTGACAATCGTAGATTTCCTTTTTCAACAGGCAAGCCCGGCAGCGCAGGTTGCAGCCCCAGAAATAAAGACAGGCAATCTGGAAATCGGGTGAGTAAGTAACATGATAAACATTCGTGGCTTTTGCCAGCTGTAAAGAAGGGTTTGACAACCCCGGTATTTCTCTCGCCTTCATCATGCTTTTCCACCGCCTTATTCCTCTAACGTCTTCTTCAATCGCACCTCACCACATGCAGGATCATTTTCACAATGTCTCGAACCATTAACATGAGAACTCGCCTTCACCCTCCTTTGTTGACATCGTGTTGGGGTTTGGTTACCTTATGGAGGCAACCTGCGGGGTTTCTTCTTCTACTTTCCGCCTTAATTTACCTGCTCAAATTTTATACTTTCGCGGGCTAAATGCGACACGCCTTAAAGCATTGTTCTTGACAATCGTGTTTGACAGGACGTATATTTACGACAGAGGTATCTTGGGGAAATTGGGGTTTGTTTACGTTACAGCTGGCCGGTTTCCCAGTAGCGGAGGTTTATAATGGCTGTTACCAGGCGGCAGATGGACTTCTTACGAATCATCAAACAGGTCTATGAAGCTACGAGCCTGCCCGTGCACTACGCTCGCGTGGCTGAATTGCTGGGGATAAGCAAATGGAGCGCTTATGAAATGCTGAAAACGCTGGAAAGAAAAGGATTATTGACCAGCCAGTATGAGGTTGACCAAAACAAAAAGTATCCTGGGCGGGCACGGGTAATGTTTGCGCCTACTCAACTGGTTAATCTGGTCCTGTCTGGAAAAACGTTGGAAGACATGGGACCCGTCAAAGAGTTTCAGTTGCTCAAAGAGAAATTAATGTCTTTGTACGAGAAAACCACCAAGACCGCTCCGGAAGAACTTGCGGAACAAATGAGGACTGAATTGTCCGGCGTCGAAAATCCCTTGGTTTTTTGTGCATATGTAATCACTATCTTGATATTGGAGCTGCAAACCTTGAGCAAAACCAGCATTTCTCTGCTCAAAAACGTGGCTTTAGAAGTATCCGAGGGAAAAATAGGGCTGGCCATGTTTGTAGGTGCTGCTTTTGGCACTATGGCGAAAGCAGCCTCCCAGGTTCAACTACTTTCTCACATGTCTGAGTGCCTGTCGGCGTTCCAAAAAAATCTGGCCAAATTGAACCAATTAGAGCAGACGCTGTTGATGGACTTTTTGAGTGAAGCATTGGCAAAAACGACGTAATTTTTTTGCGAGTTATTTGTGGAATTTGGGGACAATGTTGATATTGGGGTAATTTTTTTAAGATGATTTTGGGGATTTTGGGGAAATACATGGGGAGTGATGAATTTGAATCAAAACCTGGACAGCCTGATACTGCTCTTTGTGATTTACTCTTTTCTGGGATGGATTATAGAGACATTCTTCAAGAGTGTGCAGGCCAAGAGATTCGTTAACAGCGGGTTTCTATCTGGCCCGTTCTGCCCGGTGTATGGGTTTGGGGCCCTGCTGGTACTTCAGTCCAGGCAACTGGTGGATGGTGCCGCATCAATAGTAGACCCGACTACAAGAACGGTCGTCAGCGTAATACTGGCCATTATGGGTACCACGGCCTTGGAATATTTGACCGGCATGTTGCTGGAAAAGATTTTTAACCGCAAATGGTGGGATTATAGTGAAGAACGGTTCAACCTTCAAGGGAGAATCTGTCTTAAATATTCCGTATATTGGGGGATATTGGCCTATCTAATGTTGGAGTTTATTCACCCGTCCCTTATAAGTTTTGTAAACACTGTTCCAATGAACGTAAAATATCTGCTCGCCGGCATTATCATGCCTTATTTCATGTTTGATTTGATAAACTCCGTGGAAAACGCTTTGGAGACGGGTGAGCACAGGTCTTGGCCTTATCTCCGATATTCGTGGAAAAGACGGCTAAGAGAATACCTTCGGCTACCTTCGGCTTTTTCCCGGCTGAGCCTAGCCATTACCGATAAGGTTACATATTTCGGAAGCTCTCTGAATGAAAAATGGAGATATATCCGCGATATCGAGGAGTACAGGAATTGTATTCATTATGTGATCCACTCTGCTCCCGTTGAGAGAATGAAACAGATTAGGCATCACGGTCATGTAACGTGTTTCGAACACAGCTTGAATGTCTCTTTCTACAGTTTTATGCTCTGTAGAGCTTTGGGACTCGACTATAAGGCAGCCGCCAGGGCAGGACTGCTCCATGATTTATTCCTGTACGATTGGAGAACGACCAGACTGAGTCATGGGAAACATGCGTTTGTTCACCCGCGGCTTGCTTTGAACAACGCATCAGCAGTGTGTCTTTTGAATGAAGTAGAAAAAGACATCATACTAAAACACATGTTCCCCTTGACCTGGCAACTGCCATCGTACAAAGAATCGTGGATCGTGTGCTTAGTTGACAAGTGTTGTGCATGTGCGGAGATTGCCGATTCCATATTCTCTATAAAACAGCGGTCGTATGACTACACAAATGCAATCAGATGACCCAAAACCGGTGAAAGAAGCTTCCTGGAGTGTTTAGAAATGAGCATTGCCAACGTTTTGACCATCTTGCGGATTGCAATGATCCCAGCGCTGATAATTCTGTTCTATAGAGATACATCCGATGGTTACATGCTACAAGCCTTCGTTTTCTTGCTGGCGGTTCTAACAGACGGTATTGACGGGTTCATCGCCCGAAAATACAAGCAGGTGACTGTACTGGGGACTTTTCTTGATCCGCTGGCCGACAAACTACTGATAATGGCTGCCTTCGTGTGTCTGGTAGAACTGCATAAGATACCGGCCTGGATTGTAATAATCATTATTGCGCGCGAGTTTGCGGTTACAGGTCTGCGAGCAATTAAGGCAGCAGAAGGAGCAGTTATTCCTGCGAACAGATGGGGTAAGGTCAAAACGGTTACCCAAATTCTGGCCATACTCGTCGTCATTCTCCATCCCCAATGGCGGACATATATCTCTTATCCTTTGGATCTCTGGAGTGTATATATCGCAACTGCGGTGACTGTTTTGTCTGGATTGAAATATTTTCTGGAGTTGGAGCTTAGTAGCGTACAAAAGTTGTGAAACTTTTCCGAATTAGGAGGTGAGAAGTTGTCTTCTTAATTCCCTTTCGCCTTTTAGGTTCCAACGCGCGGTTAGCACAATCCCAAACCGATAACGGAAAGAAAGGAGTGACTCCCAAGTGTTTGAGTACGCCAAAAAAATGGTCGGAGAAGCCGTGATAACGGAAGCGGCGAATTACCTAGCCAAAGACCCGGAAAACAACATTGAAAAACTTCTAAATATCGCCGGTAAGCTGGCCATACGCCAAAACCATAAAGAACAGATTGCATCTGCCGGTAAACACCTTTCCGACAGAGATTCTCACTGGCACAAGCTGTTTGTCAGGACTTTGAGAGAAACCCATCCGAAAGTCCGCGAACGTCTGGCCGTCAATTTCATCATCAACTCGGTGCTGCTCGGGATACCCAAACAATACGAATTAGCGGAAAAGCTGGGTTATGCCGTACCGTGGGCTATTCTCATGGACCCTACCGACCGCTGCAACCTGCGGTGCAAAGGTTGCTGGGCGGGCGAATATGCCAAGAAAAACGACCTCACTTTTGAACTGATGGACCGAATAGTCAAGGAAGGCGAGGAACTCAACATATTTTTCTACCTCTTCTCCGGCGGCGAACCGCTCCTCAGGAAAGACGACATTTTAAAGCTGACAAGAAAACATCCCGACAGCGTTTTCCACATCTTCACCAACGGGACTCTGATTGACGAAAAGTTCGGCGAAGAATGCGCAGACGCAGCCAACATAATATTCGCGATCAGCATCGACGGTTTCGAGGAATCCACCGACATGCGCCGCGGAAAAGGGACCTTCGCCAAAGTCATGCAGGCTGCCGATATCCTGCACAAATATGGGCTTATTTACGGTTTCTCAACCACTTACCACCGCCACAACGTCGAAGAAATCACCTCCGACGAATACATCGACATGCTCGTCGACAAGGGTTTCCGTTTCGGATGGCTTTTCACCTATGTTCCGGTAGGCTCTGAATCTGATTTGGAATTCATGGCCACTCCTGAGCAGAGGGCGTATGTTTGTAAGCGCATCCGAGAAATCAGGGCCACCAAGCCTATCCTTGTTGCCGACTTCTGGAACGACGGCGAACTCACCGGCGGGTGCATCGCGGGGGGACGGCGCTATTTCCACATCAACGCGGCCGGCGATGTAGAGCCGTGTGCATTTGTCCATTACGCTTGCGTCAACATCAAGGACACGAGCTTAAAAGAAGCGCTCGGTAATCCGCTTTTCCTGGCTTATCAGAAGCGGCAACCGTTCAACCAGAACCACCTGCGCCCCTGTCCCCTTATAGACAATCCGCGGGGGTTGGCGGCCTGTGTCAAGGAGAGCGAGGCTCGTTGCACCCAGACGGTTTCGCTTGATGCCGAAAAGCTTGCCACGAGCTTAGAAGCCTACGCTGCCGAGTGGGGCAGGAAGGCCGACAGGATTTGGGAAGAAACAAAAACAAGTTGAGGGGAGGGCTGAGCGGCAAAGAGGGTTTGACTTGCTAGGTGTCTAGGTCTGGGGGTCCGCATCCGGGCTTAAGCATCTGGTTTTGAAGCAAGGATCGCGGGGTGTTCGATCCGACTCATTCAGCAATGTTTGGGAAAAGGAGCAATGCAGGGTGGACTTGAGGAACAGACCCAAAGCGGCGATTTGCGCTTTTGTGGTGTTAATCCTTGCTTTAGCTATTGTATACGGTGTTTTCCATCACATCCAGCAAGAGAAGAAGAAAGAGACGACTGCAAGCGGCAAAGGAAGCATTCCCGTGCAGGTGGCCGAGGCGAAAGTAACCAAGCTCGAAAACGTGCTGGAACTGACAGGGGAGATTAAGCCGGGAACTGCGGTGGATGTTTACCCCAAAGTGGGCGCAGAAATCATCGAGAAGATGTACGTAGAAACCGGAGATTACGTAAAAAAAGGGGACCTGATAGCCGTTCTAGATGACGATGTCATAAAAGCGCAGTTGGAGGAAGCAAAGGCCGGCCTGGCTGCAGCGGAGGCCGGCCTTGGGCAGAGCGAGGCCAATCTCGAAGTCTTAGAGAAGGACCGGTCGCGGATAGAGTATCTGTATGAGCAGAATGCTGTATCCAAACAAGAGCTGGATCACATAAATGCTCAGTACAAAGCGGCTGTGGAATCGAGAAAACTCGCGAGCGCTCAGATTGAAAAGGCCAAAGCAGCCCTAAACCAGCTTCAGGTGCTTTACGGGGAGTACACTATACGTGCGCCTATCTCGGGGTTTATCGCCGCCCGCTACATGGAGGAGGGGAGCCGGACAAGTCCGGGGCAGCCGATTGTTCGCATTTCCTACGAAGACGAGCTCAAAATCGTATGCAGTGTGACAGAAAAGGACTTTCACTCGCTCAGGAAGGGGATGAAAACAGAAGTAACCGTAGATGCTTTCCCCGGCAAGGTTTTTAAAGGTGTGGTCTCGGTTGTCAGTCCGACCATCGACCCTTCCACCCGCACAGCCCAAGTTGAGATACATATTCCGAACCAAAAACACCAGCTTCGATCCGGCATGTTTGCGCGTATTAAGTTATACCTTGGCGAACGGAAAGGCCTAGCGATTCCCAGTGTGGCCCTTAACAAGATGCCGGGAACAGGAAGCTATTACGTGTACGTCATCAAGGATAACAAAGCAATTCTCAAAAACGTAAAGACCGGCATTACGCAAGGTGATTTAACCGAGATAACCGACGGCTTATCGGAAAACGAACTGGTCGTTACCAGGGGACAAAACCGGCTGTATGACGGAGCTAGGGTTTCTGTAGAAGACAAAGAAGGAAAGGGAGGTTACAGACGGTGAGGCTTCCTGAATTCTCGGTGAAACAGCCTGTGGCCGCCTTAATGGCTTTTCTAGCTGTGATTGTTCTGGGAATTTTTTCTTTAACCAGGCTTTCCATCGACCTGCTTCCTAACGTGGAAATGCCGGCAGTAACCATCCTGACCGTCTGGCCGGGAGCGAGTGCTTTGGATGTAGAGACGGAAGTTACGAAGCACATCGAGGATCAGCTTAGTATGGTAAATAACTTGGATACAATTACGTCCAAGTCTTTGGACAACCTTTCTATGGTTTCCTGCCAATTCGAATGGGGTACCGATCTGGAGGATGCTACCAACGACGTTCGGGACAAACTGGAGCTGGCCAAAAAGAAGCTGCCAGATGATGCAGAAGAACCGGTGATTTTTAAGTTTAGCAGCGCCAGCATTCCCATTCTGGCCATGACCGTCACCGGGGACACCAGTTGGCCAAGGCTTTATTATCTGACGGAGAAACAGATCGCCGACGAATTAAAAAGTGTTCCCGGGGTCGGTGCTGTTCAGCTGTACGGGGGTGTGAAGAGGCAAATAAATGTTCATTTCGACCTGCAGAAAATAAACGGTTACCACCTGAATTTACTTCAGGTCAAACAGGTTCTGGCGGCAGAAAACCTAAACCTGCCGGCCGGCAGCATAAAATCGGGCCCCCAGGAGTTTTCTATTCGGGTCCCGGGCAGGTACAACGATGTGGACGAAATAAAGAACACGGTCGTCGGCTATTTTAACGGCAGGCCGGTTTACCTTAAGGACGTTGCCGAAGTTGAAGACGGCTACAAAGAGCAGACTGTGAACGGCTGGGGAGATGGGAAAAAAGCGATCGTTCTTATTGTACAAAAGCAGAGCGGCAAAAATACCGTGAAAGTTGCGCGGGACGTCGAAGACAAGCTTAGAGAAGTAGAGAAGAACCTGCCCGGCGATGTTAAAATCAATACTGTATTTGACACTTCTGAAAATATTTTACTGGCCATTAAGACTTTACGGGATGAGTTATTGAGGGCCATCTTTCTTGTGTTACTGGTAACGATTTTATTTTTAAGGAGAGTTAAGGCGGCTGCCATCGTTGCCCTTACTATCCCCTTTTCCCTTATAAGTGCTTTTATATTCCTTTACTTATTCGGTCGAACCATCAACATTATTTCTCTGCTGACGCTTGCCATTGCCTGTGGATTGGTGGTAGACGACGGTATCGTAGCCCTGGAAAATATCACCCGCCACCTGGAGCGCGGGGGCCGGCCGAGAACCAGCGCCATTCACGGTGCAAGCGAAGTGGGAATGGCCATGACGGCTTCAACTATGACGGTCGTGGTGGTTTTCGTCCCGCTGATGTTTGTAGGGGGAATTACGGGAGCCCTGTTTAAGGAACTAGGGTTTGTCATGGTCGTGACTCTGCTGGCGTCCCTTTTTACGGCTTTGTCCATGACGCCTATGCTGTGCTCGAAATGGCTGGAAAGCGGACGTAGAGAATTTTCTGGGAAACAAGGTTTGTGGGGCAGATTTTACGAAGCCGCTGAGAACTTTCTGATTTTCTTAGAGGAGTTTTACGGTCGAATCCTGGCCTGGGCCTTGTCGCACAAGAAGGCCGTTGTTATAGGATCAATACTTATTTTCGGCAGCAGCTTGGCTCTGGTCCCCCTGATAGGTACGAGCTTTTTGCCCGACATGGATTCGGGTGATGTCAACGTTGAATTTCGCCTGCCGGAAGCGACGAGAATAGAGGAAACAAACCGGGTTATGGAGAAAGTCCTGCAAACCATTGGTGAAACAGTAAAACCGGAGGAATTGAGGCATTCTTACGCCTTCGACGGGCAGAGCGAAGAGGGATTCGGCGCGGCTATGGGCATAGACGAGGGACCTAACGTGGGTATGATCGGCTTTAAGCTGGTGGACCGGGACAAGCGCGAACGCAGCGCCAGTGAAATTGCCAGCGAATTGAGAGAACGGCTGGAAAAGATACCCGGCCTAACCCGGATGAAGGTCACTGCGACGAGCCCCCTGTCCTCCCTTATGACCGGGGGAGGAAAGCCGATCGTGGTTGAGGTGTCAGGTCCCGACCTGGATGCGAACCTAAAAGTGGCAGAGCAGGTAAAGAAAATTGTTGAAAAAGTTCCCGGCACGACAGATGTTTCCATCAGTCAAAAAGACCCGCGGCCAGAGCTTTGGGTGGAAGTGGATCGCGAGAAAGCATCGTCGCTCGGGCTGAACGTGGCCACCATTGCAGGGCAGGTGCGCAAATACTTTTACGGGGATACTCCCACCGATTTCCGAGATGCAGGGGACAGCTTTGATGTCTTCATGCGTTTGACTGACGCGGACAAAAACAAGCTGGAGAGCCTGCCGGAAGTGCCGATCTTCACTCCTGACGGCAGGATGATTAAATTAAAGAATATCGCCGAGATAAAGACTGGCCAAGGACCTGTAGAGATTGAACGGGAAAACCGACAGCGTATCGTCAAGGTAGAAGCGGACAGGTACGGTCGTTCCCTAGGTGAAATCACCGCCGATATCAAGAGTGCCCTTGAAAACCTGGACATACCTGCCGGAGTTTCAATCAGTTTCGGCGGAGAAATTGAACAGCAGCAAGAGGCCTTTAAGGATCTCGGGTTGTTGCTGCTCCTGGGAATTATGCTTGTTTACATGGTTCTGGCCTCGCTCTACGGCAATTTGCGGGATCCCTTAATTATAATGTTCTCCGTACCCTTTGCTTTAACGGGTGTGTTTTACGCCTTTGCTCTAACCGGTACCACCCTGAGCTTAGTCTCTTACATGGGTATAATCATGTTGGTAGGAATTGTGGTTAAAAACGCCGTTATTTTCCTCGACTATACCCACCTGTTGCAAAACAGAGGTCAGCCTTTGCTGGAAGCAATAACTAATGCCGGACGCAGCAGGTTAAGACCAATTTTGATGACTACCGCCGCCATGTTTTTCGGCATGTTGCCTCTGGCCGTTTCCAGGGGTGTGGGCGCGGAAATATGGAATCCGCTGGGAATTACCATGCTGGGAGGGCTTACAGTGTCAACCCTGGTTACTCTGGTTCTCATTCCGACGGTTTACTGTTGGTTTGAGGAGAGGAGACTTCGGAAGGCGGTCAGCATCCGGGAGGTGGGGATGGATGTTTCCTGAGCAGCAAGATGTGGGAACTCGTGATTTCGGGCAAGGGCTGTTTTCTGGGGGGTGCGCCGATGAAGATGCTTTTTATTACCTATGATGCGGAACTTGACGAGGATGTTATGGAAATGCTCGAGTCGCTGGGTGTCAACGGGTTTACCAAATGGGACAGGGTGTTGGGCAAAGGTAAAAACAGTGAGCCCAAGCTGGACACCTCCGTATGGCCGGGATACAACTGTGCGTTAGCTGTGGTAGTCGGCGATGACGATGAGGCGAGGATCATAGAGGAGCTTAGGAAGTTTTCCGAACGGCTCGAAGGCAAAGGCGTTAGAGCCTTTGCCCTGCCGATTTTAAGGGCCATTTAGGGGAGGGAAGGCTTCACAGAGGTCGATAATACCATAATGTAGTCTTGCAAAATAAATGTCCATAGCATTTGTAGCATAGTGGACATTGTTTACCCCATCGGTGAGACGGCCCAATGAAATTTCTATTACGAGGGGGTTACAGTTTTTCCTCTGTCACCCTGTATTTTAAAATTTTAAAGCCTGTGAAGGCAGTCAACTAGTCTTTATACCATTCTTGAAACTCCTTAAACGACACCTTTAGGTCCCTGGCGACAGCCTCAACGAGCGGTGGCGGGTATTTCCTGGTGCTTCCATGTTTAACGTGCACGGCGAAAGGCTTTCCTTCCCTGTTGAGTCCAACCCATTTGTTATTGCGAAATCTAAGCGAGCCTGGCATGCTGAAATGTAGCAGGAAAGCTTCGAATTCCTTTCTATTTAGCTCCGGAAACTTGCTCATACGCTTACCTCAAGCACCCGGAAATCGACCTCCGGGCTAATGTCTTGGAACACTGCTTCCCGGCCAAATTCGTTAACCATTTCGTCTATGGCCTCTTTCAGGTTTTTCAACGCTTCGTCAGGCGTTTTTCCTACAGCAGTAGCTCTCAAGGGTTCGCAGTGCGCAATGTATTCTTTACTGTGTAACTTTATTGTTACAGGTAGTCTGTAGTTCAAACTAGGCTCACCACCCTTTGCCAGTGTCATTTTCATTATACCACGACCAGTAACTTAGAATCGCCCGTGCTTCCGTATGCGGCTGGCGGGGCTCTGAGGTATCTTTGTCAATCAAGGAGTTGACTACCTAGGGTAAGAAGTAAATGTTATACTGAGTTTGGGATTGGCGCTATGTTTTCATCTGTCATGCATTCGGAAGGAGGCATGTCTGCTGGATAATCGGCGTACATATAGATTAGAAGCCTGTAGGTTAACCTGGGTTGGCAACACAGAGCAGAGGCGAAAAGAGGGGTTAATCTGGCGGGGGAGGGGATGGCTCTTGAATGCCGGGGAGTTGCTCATAGATGCTATCACGACGGTCCCTTACATCGCCGCAATGATTGTAGACAAACAAGGCTACGTGGTGTTTGTCAACAAGACCTACCTCAAGATGCTGAAGCGGAGTGAAAAAGAAACCATAGGCAAGCACATCAGCGAGATCACACCTAACAGCCGCACTTTAGAAGTTCTCAAGACGGGCAAAGCTATCATCGGCTACTATTGGCCGATCAACGGGTATGAAGGGGTCGCTTCCAGTATACCTTTGTTCAAAAAAGATGAACTGGTCGGCTGCCTCGCGTACAGCATATTCCTGGATGTTTGGGACGGCAAGACCTTAATGGAAAACTTGGTTAACGAATTAAACGTATACAAGAGGGAAGTAACCAGTTTGTACGCGGCGAAGTATACGTTTGACGCCCTCATCGGCGAATCACAGGCTTTGCAGAAGGTCAAGAAACTGGCTTGTCAGGTAGCAAACCACCCGGATACTACAGTGCTGGTTACCGGAGAGAGCGGAACCGGAAAGGAGTTGCTGGCTCACTCGATTCATAATGCATCAAGCCGCGGCCGATTTCCTTTCGTGAAGGTAAACTGCGCAGCCATACCGGACAACCTGCTGGAAGCTGAACTATTTGGATACGGGGAAGGGGCTTATACCGGGGCCAAAAAGGGCGGTAAACCCGGCAAGTTTGAGGTAGCTAATGGCGGCACCGTTTTTCTGGATGAAGTCGGAGACATGTCTTTGGGAATGCAGGGGAAACTGCTGGTAGTCTTGCAGGAAAAAGAGATGGAAAGGCTGGGAGATAACAAACCGATACGGGTGAACGTCAGGGTCATAGCTGCTACCAATCGCAGCCTCGAAGAAATGGTCGAACAGGGGAGGTTCCGCGAAGACCTTTACTACCGGCTAAATGTTGTAAGGATCCACATGCCAGCGCTGCGCCACCGGTCTGGAGATATCCCTCTGTTAGTTAAACATCTACTGTGTAAACTGAACAAAAAGTTAAAAACGTCGGTGACGGGGGTATCCGCGCCGGCTATGGAAAGGATTATGAAGTACAGCTGGCCGGGTAACGTGCGTGAGCTGGAAAATGTTTTAGAAAGGGCGTTGATTCTTGCAGACATGAGCGGGTCCAACACCATAACCCCTGAGTACTTAGTGTTGATGAACGACAGGGCAAATGCGTCTGCGGTTTCATTTGGGAAAGGGCTAAAGGCCCTGACCGAGGAGTTCGAACGAAAGGTAATCGCCCGTGTCTTGGAAGAGACCGGCTACAATAAGATGGAGGCTGCCAGTCGCCTGGATATCGATGCTTCTTCGCTCTACCGCAAGATAAAACGGTACGGGCTTGGGATCGGCAAAGGCGCTGGGGTCTAATCGAAGAGGGTTTAAAATGTCGGCGGCAAAGCCAAAGAGGAACCTTAAGCTGCCAGTTCCGCCTAATTGAAACTGGCAGCTTGCATTTTCTCAGGCCTTTTTTACAGTCCCCTTCGAAATACCCCCTCGGGGTACACGACCCCAGTTTCCATAGGATGCCAAACCCTTGACCTTAGGGTTTAACGCCCTTTGTAAACGGGTTTCCGTTTCTCCATAAAAGCTTTCATCCCTTCTTTCTGGTCATGGGTAGAGAACAAGAGGGCGAATACTTTCTGTTCGAAAGCAAGCCCTGATGCGAGATCCACGTTCATACCGTAGTTGATAGCTTTTTTGAGAACATGCAGGGCCACCGGAGGTTTGGCCGCGAGTTTGGCTGCTATTTTTTTGGCTTCGTTCATTAATTGGTCTGGAGGAACCACTTTGGCGACGAGGCCGAGACGTAACGCGGTGTCTGCATCAATTGGGTCCCCCAGCATCGTCAAGTACTTACACCACCCCGGGCCAAGTAGGCGGGCCAGCCGCTGGGTTCCGCCCGCTCCCGGAATGATGCCCAGGTTGATCTCGGGCTGGGCGAACTTGGCATCTTCGGAACAAATGCGGATGTCACAGCACAGCGAAAGTTCGCACCCGCCTCCCAAAGCCATCCCAGCTATAGCCGCTACAACCGGTTTTTCCAGGTTGGCAATCTTATCAAAAGCCTGGTGACAAAGGGCGATAAACGATTCGGCGGTGAGCGAATCGGCCCCCGACATGAACGCTATGTCCCCACCGGCGGCAAAGACCTTTTCGCCGCCCGTTATTATGAGCACCTTTACTTCGTCGTCCGCCGCTATATTGTCCATAGCATTCGACAGCTCGGTTAACATTTCACCATTTATGGCATTCAGTTGTTTGGGGCGGTTCAAGGTAAGGATCCCGATACCTGTGTCTTTCTCGAAAAGCAAAGTCTTAAATTCCATGCCGACCTCTCCCCCTCATTTCAATCCACTCTCACCACAGCGCAGTCCCCCTGGGCCAGCCCTCCGCAGATGGCCGCGACCCCGTAGCCACCTCCCCGGCGGCGAAGCTCGTTCACCAGGGTCAGGGTTATCCGGAGGCCGCTCGCTCCAACAGGGTGACCAATGGCTATGGCCCCACCGTTGACATTAGTAATGTCGCGAAGCTTTTTTACCTTAGCTTCATCAAAATCTCCCAGGATTTTGGTAGAAACCAGGGGCATGGCTGCAAAAGCCTCGTTGATTTCTATGAGTTTGATGTCACCTAACGTCAGGCCAGTCGCGGCCAAACCTTTTTGAATGGCAGGAGCGGGAGCGATGGCGATTTCTCGGGCCGGGCGGGCGATGCTCACCACCCGCAGCAGGGTTGCTAGAGGCTTTAACCCCAGTTCTTGAGCCTTTTTTCTGGTAGTCACGACCACACCGGCAGCGCCCGTATTCATTCCCGGAGCGTTACCGGGAGTGACGGTAGGGCTCCCATACACCGTTGGCAGTTTGGCGAATTCCTCTAAAGTGGTATCCGGGCGGGGCTGGGTGTCCCGATCCAGTATTACCGGCGGTTTTTTCTTGCCCTGGGGTATTTGAATTGAAAATATCTCCTCTTTGAATACTCCCCGGGCTTCGGCTTGGGCATACAGCTTGTGGCTGCGTAAGGCCCATTCGTCCTGCATCTCGCGGGTCACCCCGTATTCGACAGCCACCTCCCCCGCATCGACTGCCAGGACCCCAAAGCCCGGGTAACCCAGTTGAAAAAGGATGTCCACCAGCTTGGTGTTCCCCAGGCGGGGGCCTTCCCACCGGTACTCGGGAGGCAAGTAATATGGGGCTCGGCTCATGTTTTCGACCCCTATAGCCATGCTGATCTCGGCCTCGCCCATCATCAGGTTCTTCCATGACTGCTGCAAGGCGGTCGTGGATGAGCAGCAAGCCCGGTCGATACTCATAGAAAGCGTTTCTTGCGGCAAGCCCGCTCTTATAAGAGCCTGGCGGGCGATGATACCGGTCTGGGTTCCGGCTTCCAGAAGCAGGCACTGCCCCAGGTTGACCTCGTCGATCATCTGGGGTTCCAGTCCGGACCGCTTCAACAGTTCGGTTATCGTCCACTCTGCCAGCACGGCGCTGGGCACGTTTTTGGTTACGCCGCCAAAGCGGTCAAAAGGCGTGCGCGCCGAAGCGATTATCACCACTTCGTTGTCAGGCATAGATTACCCCCCTTTCTTCTTCTGCAAGCTATTTGGGCTGCATCCTCAGGGCTCCGTCTAAGCGGATTACCTCGCCGTTCAGCATCGGATTTTCCACTATGTGCTGGACCAGGCGCGCATACTCATCCGGTTTCCCCAGGCGAGAGGGGAATGGAATCATTTTACCAAGGGCTTCCCGCACTTTATCCGGGAGCTGACCCAGCATCGGGGTATCGAAAATCCCCGGAGCCACGGTACATACCCTTATCCCGTGCTCGGACAAATCGCGGGCTATGGGCAACGTCATCCCTACCGTAGCTGCCTTGGATGCCGCGTAAGCCACCTGGCCTATCTGTCCCTCAAAGGCGGCTACCGACGCCGTGTTGATTATTACTCCCCTTTCTCCCTCTTCATTGGGAGGGTTCTCGAGCATGCGGGTGGCTACGGTTCGGATTACATCGAAGGTTCCGACTACGTTTACTTCGATGGTTCTTCTGAAGAGATCAAGATCATGGGGCCCTTTCTTCTTGTCAGTGGTCTTCATAGCTGCGGCAAACGCAGCGCAGTTCACGAGAATGTCGACTTTTCCGAACTTTTGTATGGTGAACTCCACGGCTTTCTGCACGTCATCCGGTTTAGCGATGTTCGTCTTTATGAAAGCTGCGCGTTCTCCCAGGCGTTCGGCCAGGGCCAGGCCTTTTTGTTCATTGAGGTCAGATATCACCACGTTAGCTCCGTTGTTAACAAACCTGATGGCGGTGGCTTCCCCTAGCCCCGAAGCCCCTCCAGTGATGATGGCGGTTCGATTCGCTAGTTCCATAATCTAATTCCCCCTTCCCAATTTCTATCACAGACCCTAATGACACTCGGACGTGTCCCAGTAGGCAAATCAAAAAGTAATACCGGTGCTAACCTGTGGCTGGTTCCTTCACAGCCCCAATCCCCGGGCGATTATCAGTTTCATAACTTCCGAAGTACCTGCGTAAATGCTCTGGACGCGGGTATCGGCCCACAGGCGAGAAATTTCGTACTCCGTGCAATAGCCGTACCCCCCGAACAATTGAACACAGCGGTTGGCAACCCGATGGGACATTTCGCATACCCAATACTTTGCCATGCTCACCTCCTGAACCACGTCCTTACCCGCCATGTGGTGTAACACCAGGGTATCGACGAAGCCCCGGGCGAGTTGGATCTCGGTTGCTATTTCCGCCAAGACGAACTGGGTGTTTTGAAAGGAACTAAGAGGCTTTCCGAAGAGATGTCTTTGCTTTACGTAATCGAGGGTCAGTTTTAAGCACCTTTCAGCCAGGGTGACGTTGACGATAGCGGCCAGCAGGCGTTCCTGCTGTAGCTTCTGCATCAGGTAAATGAATCCGTGCCCTTCCTTTCCCAACAGGTTGCTGGCAGGTACCCTGCAGTCCTCAAAAAAGAGTTCGGCCGTATCCTGGGCGTGCAGGCCGATCTTGGGTATTTGCTTGCTCCGAGAAAAACCGGGGGTATCTCTTTCCACTACAAACAGGCTTACCCCCTTGGCTCCGGCTGCGGGATCCGTCTTGGCAGCTACCACCACCAGGTCGGCCAGAATCCCGTTAGAAATGAAGGTTTTAGAACCGTTTAAAATATAGTGGTCTCCATCCCTGATGGCCCGGGTTCTAATTGCCGCCAGGTCCGAACCGGCACCCGGTTCAGTCATCGCAATGGCCAGTATAATGTCGCCGCTGACGCATTTTGGCAGCCACCGGGCTTTCTGTTCCTCTGTCCCGTAACTGGCGATGTACGGGGCGACGATATCGCTGTGCAAGAATGAGAAAAAGCTGATGACTCCTTTACTGCCTATTTCTTCGTTGATCACCACCGAAGCCAGGAAATCGGCCCCCGCCCCGCCGTATTTTTCATCCACCCAGGGACATAGAAAACCGTAGTCCCCCATTTTCTTATAGACTTCACGCGGGACGATGCCTTTTTCTTCCCACTCGTTGTAATAAGGGACGACCTCGTTATCGAGGAATTCGGAAAAGGCACGCCGCAGCATCTCGTGTTCCGGGGTAAAAGGGAGAATCCTTTCCATCACCTGTCCACCTCCTTAGGTCCGCGGCGATCACAGCATTTCGATGACTGCTGCAATTGCCGGGCCACCTCCGGCGCACAGCGAAGCACACCCGACTTTGGCACCTCTGCGCCGCATTTCATACAGCATCGTAACCACCAGCCGCACCCCTGTAGAACCGGTGGGGTGACCCAAACCGATGCCCGAACCGTTAGCATTGACCCTGCTCATGTCGATTTTCAGCTCGCGGTTACAGGCCAGCCACTGGGCGGCGAAGGCTTCGTTGATCTCGAAGTAGTCCACATCCTTCATCTCAAGGCCAGCATACTTCAGGGCCTTGGGAATCGCGTACACCGGTCCGATGCCCATTATGCGGGGGTGAACACCGCAGGACGCCGTGCTGAGTACCCTGGCCAGCGGCTTGATACCTAATGCTTCGGCCTTGACGCGGCTCATCAGGACCGCCGCCGCCGCGCCGTCGTTGAGGCCGGAAGAATTGCCCGCGGTCACGGTTCCGTCTTTTTTGAATACGGGCGGCAGTTTGCTCAAGGCTTCAACGGTGACATCAGCCCGGGGATGTTCGTCGGTATCGACGACGACCGTTCCCTTGCGGGCTTTGATTTCTACCGGAGCGATTTCGTCTTTGAATTTTCCCTCCTTGATGGCGGCTGCTGCCCGGATATGGCTGGTGTAGGCCAGTTCGTCCTGTTCCTCGCGGGATATCTTGTACTCTTCGGCTAGGGTCTCGGCGGTGATTCCCATGTGATAGCCCATGATGGCGCAGTTCAGCCCGTCCCATATCAAAGAATCGAACGGCCCATCGTCAGCGTGGAACAGGCGGTATCCCTGGCGGGCTTTGAAAAGATAGTATGGAGCCTGGCTCGGGCTTTCTACCCCGGCAGCTAGCACCACATCGTTTTTGCCCAGCATGATCTCCTGGCAGCCAATCTCCAGCGCCCGGAGCGAAGAGCTGCACTGCTGGTTGATGGTGGCCGCATAGGCCTCCCAGGGGACCCCGATTAGGCCCTGGACCTGGCGGGCAGGATTGCCCTTGGCCCCTCCCTGCAGACAATGGCCCACCAGTACCTGGTCGACCACGTCGGGACTAATGCCGGCTCTGTCCAGGGCCGCCTTTCCGGCTATCGCTGCTAACCGAATAAGCGGTACATCTTTAAGGCTGCCCATAAAGTCACCTATGGGAGTCCTGGCTGCACCCACTATTACTACCTCTCTCACCACTGGCAATGACACTCCTTTCGGCTTGATAAGGCTTTGCCCAAATCCAGCTTCTGAACCGGCATCCCCCCTTTCAGAGGCTTTGTGAATCCAACATGGAGCAAAAAGCGTGCCACTGGGATGAGGATGGTCTGAAAGCCCGGTTTGACGCCGTTCGACCGCTCCGGTTCTTCCTTAACCGTAGTCGGAGTTTGGCAAAAATTCTTGGCCGGTAACTTTTGGTTTGCCAAATTTTCCCCTAGGAGTCCGGCGTTGCGGGAGTTGGCAGAATTGACAAGGTTTTGAGATTCTGCAGAAGAAGCGGGCCCAAGGAAATTTTGCAAATGGTTGTCACTTGTGCAAAACGTACAACTGTACGTCTTTCGGGCAAGGAAAAGGTCTTTATGCTCATAAATTGGAAGCAATGCCGTTTCTGACGTAGCGCATGAGGGGAAACCGGGTCCTTTGCAGCGGGGGCAGAAGGGACTGCGTTGGAAATGACAGGTGCTGGCATGGTACTTGCAAAACCAGCAAACCGATGCGGCAAAGTTTGCACAAGGCCTCTATAGCGCGGTGGTTCGAGGTCGCTGGCGAGAAGGGAGGGAAGGACTTGGCTTCCAGCAAGGTAGTTTCTCTGAAAGAAGCAGTACAAGAAATACAGGACGGGGATGTGGTTTTCCTGGGCGGACTCATCGACTGCCGCCGGCCCATGGCTGCAGTTTACGAGATGGTCAGGCAGAAAAAAAGAGGGCTAATCCTCTTAGCCGAGTGTTCGCTGGCAGAGGACATCCTGGTCGGGGCTGGCTGCGTGGCTGCCTGGCGGGGGTGTTATACCGGTATGGCCAGTTTCGGCTTGTCGCCTGCTACGCAACGAAAAATCGAGCACGAGGAGCTTATCCCCGACGAAATCGGCCATATCGATATTATCCTGGGGGCCATGGCTGCTATGGCGGGAAGCTCCTTCGTCGCCACCCGGGTTACCCTGGGCAGTGATGTCCTTAACCCTTCGTACGACCGCACGGCTTGCATAAGAAACCTGGCCCGCAACCCGGATACGATTCCTCGCCAGAAGTTCGTTCTATTGGAAGACCCTTTCTACGGGCAGGGGACGGTGAAACTGCAGCCAGCCATGCGAATAGACGTAGCGGTCGTCCATGTGCAGGAAGCGGGGGAAGAGGGTACTGCAAGGATACAGGGCAGCCTGGCTTTTGATCACTACGCCGTACACGCGGCACGAAAGGTAATCATTACGGCGGAACGGGTGGTGCCTGAGGAGTACCTGCGGCGGGATCCTAACCGTAACCAGATTCCGGCAACCAGCGTGGACGTTGTAGTGGAGGTGCCGTGGGGCGGACATCCGAGCCAGGTTCCAGGGTTCTATGACGTGGATATGCCTTACATCCGCGATTACTCAGTGCGAGCCCGCACGGAGGAAGGGTTCAAGAACTGGCTGGATGAATGGGTGGTAAGCCTGCCGTCTCGTGAAGCCTACCTGGATAAGCTGGGAGCTGCTAGGCTGGAAAAACTGCGCAGCGTTCCTCCCTTCGGCTACCGTCCGCGCAGAGCGCATGAGGCCGACGAGAATAGGGGTATTCGTGAGGCGTATTGACCGGGCGAAGCGACGTATTGCGAGCAGGATGACCCTGCTCAAGCGGGCCGTTGGGCGGCGAGGGGGTGGGACTGGCCAGAAAAGAAGAAGCACAACCCAACTTTAGGAAAGGAGGCACATCATGAAAAAGAGCAAGGTAGTGAGCTTGCAGGAGGCCATGCAGGAGGTGAAAGACGGTGACTGCATAGTCATGGGAGGCGTGGTGGAGGATCGCCGTCCGGTTGCCGCTGCTTGCGAGCTGGTACGCCAAGGGAAAAGGGGCCTGATAATTCTGGCCGAGTGCTCTCTTTCCGAGGACATACTGGTGGGCGGCGGGTGCGCTGTTGCTTATCGGGGTACGTACAGTTCTATCGGGGCTTTTGGCATCTCCCCCTGTATTCAGCGGATGTCTGAGGAAGGCCGCATCATCATAGATGACATAGGGCACACGGAGGTGTGTCTTGAAGCCCTGGCAGCCATGGCGGGAGCGCCCTTTATTGCTACGAAACTTTGTTTAGGTACTGACGTGCTGAATCCCGCATACGACAACGTGGCCAAGATCAGGGAACTAGCGCGAAACAAAGAAGTTCTCCCCGCCAAGAAGTACGTGCTGATGGAAGACCCGTTTTTCGGAGAAGGGGTGGTGCAGCTTCACCCGGCCCTCAAGGCGGACGTTTTCATCGCCCACGTGCAGCAGGCAGGAGAAGAAGGGACGGCAAGAATTGACGGGAGCCTGGTGTTTGACCATTTTGCGGTCCATGCTGCCAAAAAGGTCATAGTCACGGCCGAACAGGTGGTGCCGGAAGAATACCTGCGCCGGGATCCGAACCGTAACCAGATACCTGCTACCAGTGTCGATATGGTGGTAGAAGTCCCCTGGGGAGCTCATCCCGGACAGCTTTACAACTACTACGATATGGACATTCCCTTTTTGACGGAGTACGCCAAAAAAGCTCGCACCCAGCAAGGGTTCGAAGAATGGGCCGACGAGTGGATATTCAGTGTCAAGGATCATTACGGCTATTTGAACAAGTTGGGGGCAGCTCGGTTAGAAAAACTCCGGGCCATACCTCCTTTTGGGTACCGCCCGAGAATGAGGGGAGGGATAAAGTAATGGCTCAGTTTGCGCGACCTGGAGATTATACACCGGCAGAGGCCATGGTAATTTACTCGGCCAGGGAGCTAAAAAATTTTGACGGGAGAATGGGGTTGATAGGTATCGGTTTACCACTTCTGGCGACCCAGGTAGCCAAAAAACTGTACTGTCCGAACATGATAATGATAGTAGAAACCGGCCAAGCGGATGCTAATCCAATCGAGATCCCCATTTCTATCATGGACAGCCGGCTGACCTACGGGTCTTCCTGGCAGATGGGAGATCCCGAAGGGTTATTCCCGTTGGTCAGGGGGGAAATCGACTTCGGCTTTATCGGCGGGGCTCAAATCGACAAATACGGCAACGTGAATTCCACGTTTATAGGCAGCGATTACAACAAACCGGCCAAACGGCTGGCGGGAACGGCAGGAGCGGTCGACATCGGGGGATTCGCCAAAACCACCATCACCACCATGCACCACCAGAAGCGTCGGGTAGTAGAAAAGGTAGATTACTTGACTACTCCGGGATGGATGGTAAAGAAGTGGCCAGAAGGCACCTGGGTGAGGAGGGAAGAGTTGGGCTTGCCCGGAGGGCCTAGCTGCTTTATTTCCACACTGGGTATCATGCGATACGACGACGAAACCAAAATCATGTACGTGGATCAGTACTTCCCCGGGGTCAGGGTGCAACAGATTAAGGAAAACACCGGATTTGACATCGATGTTTCCCGGGCCACTGAGGCGGAACCCATACTGGTCGAAGAACTGAGGGTGCTGAGGGAAGAAGCCGACCCCTTAAATATTTACCGGACCAGGTAGGCTGGTCCGGTTTAAGATTCGAGGGGTAGCAGGGCTTACAGGGTAGAAAGAAGGTGGTGAAAAAATGGGCTTGCCTCTGCAAGGAATCAGGGTGCTCGACCTCTCCATGTATCTTCCCGGCCCGCTTTGTTCCCAATTCTTAGCCGATTTTGGGGCCGAGGTTATCAAGGTGGAAGAGCTTACAGGGGAGTGGGGGCGCTGGGTACCCCCGAAGATGGGAAAACAGAGCGCGCGGTTTTACGCTGTAAACCGCAACAAGAAGAGCATAGCCTTGAATCTGAAAACAGAAGAAGGGAAAGACGTCTTCCGCAAACTGGTAGCGACCGCCGACGTGCTTGTGGAGCAGTTTCGGCCCGGGGTTATGGATAAGCTGGGGCTGGGCTACCAACAACTTAGAGGAATCAACCCGCGGCTGATCTACTGCGCCATAACCGGATACGGGCAGACCGGGCCGCTAAAGATGGCTGCAGGACATGACCTGAACTATCTCAGCCTGGCCGGGGTTACCGGCCTAACCGGAACCAAAAATGGGAGGCCTGCCATGTCCGCCGTGCAGATCGCCGACATCGCGGGGGGAACCCACGGGGCTGTAAACGCCATTCTGTTAGCCCTTCTCAGCCGGGAGAAGAGCGGGGAAGGGCAGTTCTGCGATGTAGCGATGATGGACGGGGCCGTCAACATGCTGGCCTATACCCTTGGAGAATGGTCCGGCGCCGGGCAGGAACCGCGAAGGGGAGCAGAGCTTCTCACCGGGGGCTATGCCTGTTACAACATCTACGAAACCAAGGACGGCAAGCACGTTTCCTTGGGGGCCATTGAAGACAAATTCTGGCAGGGGTTCTGCGCCAAGATAGGCAGGCTCGACTTCGTCCCGTTACAGTGGGTTCAGGACAAACAGGAAGAGATGATCAATGCCATAGGCGAAGTTTTTAGAGACATGACGCGGGACGAGTGGGTCGAGTTTTTTGCCGACACCGACATATGCTTTACTCCCGTTTTGAGCCTGGAAGAAATGGCGAAGCACCCGCAGGTCATGGAGCGGGAGATGGTCATAATGATAGATGATTTTCTCGGCACCGGAAAAGCCATGTTTGTACCTGGTATTCCCGTGAAGCTCTCGGAAACTCCGGGACAGGTCAGGCTCGACTTTCCCGAGGTAGGCAAGCATACCTGCGAGCTGCTTGAGGAACTGGGCTGCACCTCCGAAGAGATATCGAATCTCAAGAACTCGGGCGTTGTGCAGTTTTAGGGAAGATCAACAACCCGGCACTCAGCCTGTGGCTGGGAGAAACCCGCAGTTGTTGGGGGTTTCGTTTCCTTTCGACTCCGGCTGAGTGCCGGCTTGACTTCATAGGGGCGAAGACCTTTTGCAGTACTGCCACGAGGGGAGTATAAGCAGCGTGATCCGGCGGCGTACGCTCAGGTAAGAAGAAAGCGGTGAGAACCCAAGAAAAAGCGCGTTTCGGGGCACAATTGAATGGAAGATCAACATTGTGATATATTGAACGTAAACGGAGAAGAATTACCCAAAGAAAAGGACGTGAGGCGGGGTGCTGTCAGCGGACGGGCAGAAACTGTTCGAGGCCAGGTACGCCATCCGGGACGAGGACGGAACAGTGGCCGAAACCTTTGACCAAGCGGTAGGACGCCTGGCCCGGACTGTAGCGACAGCCGAAAAGGAACCGAGCCAGTGGGAGGAAAGGTTTGCCCGTATCATAGGGGAGCTCTTTTTTGTGCCGTCAACCCCAATCTGGGCCAACGTGGGCAAGTCCGACCGCCCTTGGCAACCGGCAGCCTGTTTTGTCCTACCCCTTGAGGATTCCCTGGAATCTGTATTCGAGACCCTGAAAGATACCGCCCTCGTGTTCAAATCGGGCGGAGGGGTCGGGTACAACTTCTCGACCATCCGGCCCCGCGGATTTCCGGTCCGCTCCAGCCAGGGCCAGGCCTTCGGGGTGGTGGAGCTCTTGCGGCTGTACGACCATGCGGCCGGCATCATCGTGCAGGGGGGCGTGCGGCGGGGGGCTTCAATGGGGATCTTGAACGCGGACCACCCCGAGATACTCGAGTTTATACGGGCAAAACTGGGTGGAGGACTGACGAACTTCAACATCTCGGTAGGCGTGAGCGATGCTTTCTTGGAGGCCGTCCGCGAGAACGGCACCTGGCGGCTAGTTTTCAACGGTCAGGCGGTCGCGGAATTACCAGCGGCCGAAGTGTGGGAAGCCATCGTCGAGGCCTCCCACGCTTGCGGAGAACCGGGGCTGGTTTTCCTTGATGCTCTTCAGAGGTCTAATCCCATTAGAGGAACAGTAATCGCTGCTACCAATCCCTGTGGCGAAGTCCCACTTCTTGCCGGGGAGTCCTGCATTTTAGGAAGCATTAACCTCGCCCGAATGGTAGACGGTGAAGGCAGGCTGAAGGAAGCGCAGATGGTGGACACGGTGAGGATAGCGGTCAGGTTTTTGGACAACCTGATCGACGTGGGACAGTACCCGTTGACGTTCATAGCCGAGACCACGAGGACTACTCGCAGAATCGGCGTTGGCTTTACCGGGCTGGCCGATGCTCTTATAAAATCAGGTTTGGCCTATGATTCGGAAGAGGGGCGGGCTTGGGCGGACCGGACTGCGGCCATCATCAAAGCAGCGGCTGAGGAAGCTTCGCGCGAGCTGGCGCGGGAAAAAGAGGCTTTCCCTTGGTGGGAGAAAAGCGTCTACTACCCGGATGACCCCCGGCGCAACGCCGCTCTCCTGAGTGTGGCTCCTACTGGGTCAGTCACGCTGATCGCCGGTTGCGAAGGTTACGGCATAGAGCCAATTTTCGCTGTGGCCTACACCAAGTCCACCAGTGCCGCCGGCAAGATAGAAGTGTTCTCTCCGCTATTCCTACAGGAATGCGAGAGGCATGGCATACCGGAAACGGTCCGGTCTGAGGTAGCCCGGCGGGGGAGTTGCCAGGGGGTTGACGGCATTCCCGCCGATATGGCCCGGGTTTTCAAAGGGGCCCGGGAGATCGCCCCGGAAGACCACCTTCTCATGCAGGCTGCGGTACAGAAGCACGTGGACAACGCGGTCAGCAAAACGGTCAACTTGCCTCGCGAAGCCACACCTGCCGACGTTGACCATACCTTCCGCTTAGCGTGGGAACTCGGACTCAAGGGGGTCACGGTCTTCCGGGAGGGCGCGAAACCGGCTCCCGTGACGGTGGGGGCAGGGGAGCCTGAGGAACCGCCTGAAGCACATCGAAACTGCTGCTGGGTGTGATACTTTATATGATATTGCACGCAGCCCGTGAGGACACTTGTCGGCATCACTGCTTAAATCTGGAACACATTTTATTTTCGAGGCAGGCCCCCCCCGTGGCACGCACAAGGACCACGACTAGGGAACGATCAACAATCCGGCTACGAAGGCGACGGCATCTTGTGCCAGCTCCACAGCATCCTGTGCCAGTCTCGCGTTGAAGACGCGTGCTGGAATGCTGTCCGGCAGACCGTTAGGATAACGGGTGGCGATGTAATAGCCGTCAAGACAAGACCAGAAAGAACGCTTCTCTTCAAAGCGGGGTTCGTATTTACTAGCGCGAGCAAGCAGGGAATCGACCGAGTGTCCCACTACTAATTCTTCTCCTTGCGCATAAAGGAACGCTTTTAAGGCCTTTTCGACCACTTGCTGCGAGAGAAAACAGGCAAGGTGATACCCGCCCTCGCGCGCAAGCAACTGTACCCACTTAAGATCTTCGTTGGCCTGTTCCAACCATCTTAATCCTTCCTCAAGCGGGGTTCGCCTCATACAACACCACTCCCTCAGCGAGAGCTTTTTTTAAAAAGGGGCTGTCTTTTAATGATTCAAACTCCTGCTCGGTATAGACTATGATATCGGCATCAACCCGGGGCATGAGCTTTTGGTAGACCCAGCCGCACCGTTCGACGAACGGCAAATTGCTGTGCATGACAACGAGGAGATCGATATCGGTGAAAAGGTCCAGGCGACCGCGAGCCATGGAACCGAAGAGCAGTATCTTACTGGCACCGAGCCTGCGAAGTTCGAGCGTCAAGCGCTTGACTTCCAGGCGGAGCAGGTTGGCATGGTTCTCTCTCTCTTTTCCCGTATTCGCTACGTCCAATGCAATCACTCCTTCAGCTTTTGCATATTCTACCCGTATCTAAATCTAACTGGCAGCGCCACAATGGTGTCATGGCGATCCGAGTTATTCAGCGTCTAAGTGGTATGGCCTTCGTGGGCGGTGACGCGCGATATGGCTTCGCTCTGCAGCCTTCGCCCCACGGTGTGGCGCACGATAGCCTGGATGAGCTCGTCTTTGCGCTGCCTGCTTTTAACCGGCGCTTTTAAGGCCCGGCCCAGGGCCAAAAGATTGGCATTGGTCTTGGTCGACGGGTGAGCGGCCAGAAAAGCACGGGCCTCGGCCTCATCCCGGACGGTGGCTAAGAAAGCTTCGATGTCGGCAAAGTCCGGTTTCCCCTCGGCAGCGGCCGGTTTTTCCGCTTTTTCCTTTGGCTTTTCCTTCTCCTCGAGGACCCAGCGCAGTTTTCCCTGGACTAAGGCCCGGAATTCTTCGTCGGTCATCTGCGACAGGATGTCGCTCAAGAAGCTGAGAGCTTTAATAAGTTCCTCTTTCTTCATCTCATCACCTGCCCCGAAGATAGCTACAGACCCGGAACTCAGCTCAAGCCCTGATTAGTGAACAGCGTTATCGGGACAAGCTGACACATTGCAATTTCGGCCAGCTGAGTGCCGGGCTGATGAACACAGATGGTCTTATAACCAAGAATTTTCCATCATATATTACAACGGCCCGGTTTTCATTCGCCACTGGTGACACTTTCAAGTGTCGTGGGGATGTGTAATATCTGCGACAATCTATAATAATCTGTGACCATCTACGGTAATCCGATGATAATCTGTGTTAATCTGTGCTTATCTGTGTTAATCTGTGTTAATCTGTGTTAATCTGTGGCTCTAAATCCCACACTTTTCCATAAACTCAGCTACTAACGCTTCCAATTCCTCTTTGACCTCACGCTGGGTGGGGTTGGCGGTTTTGCCCAGAATTACGGGGATGCCGTACTCAGGGGCATCGGCGTACATCGTCTTATTCTCTCGGACGTAGCTTTTGAAAGCCGGTAGACCGAGCTCTTTTTCTACCCGGTTCATGTAAGTGCGCTGCGCGGAGTACGGTTCTTTGGAGCGGAAGCTGACCATAGTGTACACGACTCCAGCCAAAACAGGATTAATCGGCTGGTAAGCACCATCGCTTTTTTCTGCGTACAGGTTGTAGCGGTTTACCAGGAACTGTACGTGGCCAAGTAGAGTCTCCATCCCCAAGGTTGAGAGGTAGTCAGGCTTGGTCGGGATGATGTAGTAATCGCACGCTGCAACCGCGGTCTGGGTGATAATGTTGAAGGCCGGGGGACAGTCGATGATGGCCACGTCGAAGCGCCAGGGCGGCATCTGCTCCAGTGCCCGTTTGAGCCGGGAAAGCACCCGCAGGAAATTGGCCTGGCTCTGGCGTTCCGATGCCCCGGCCAGGGCTCCTCCCAATTCTATGTCGATCTCGAACAAGGTGAGATGAGAGGGAACCAGCTTCAAAAACCCGGTGTTGCTGATAATTTCGCGTTCCGGCTCCGCCCATATCTCGTCCAAGGGCAGCTCCTTGCCTGATCTAATAAACTCGTCGTACCAGCGTTTTATCGTCCTTTTTTCCCGGAGGTTCCTATCCCAGAAAGGGACGCTGAAGAAAGAGAAAGTGAGGTTGGCCTGGGGGTCGAGGTCGATCAGGAGGACCTTCTTGCCGGCGGCAACGCACCCGGCACCCAAGTTAGCGGCCAAAGTGGTTTTCCCTACCCCGCCCTTAAAGTTAACTAAAGCCACGGTTTTCATTCCTCTTTTCCCCCTCATCTTCCCCAGCCCTTTTGATTTCTAGCCACAGATGAACACTGATTTTTCCAGTGTAACACAGATGCTGTCTGTGGGTGACCTTCAATCAACCGCAGAACGTTAAAAAACTGCTTCAAAAACCAGTGTCTGGCACTGCCCCGGTCTTTTTACTTTATAACACATAATCGATGCTTTTTAAAACAGGTTTCGGGCGGTATCTCCTTGACATCTGCCCCGAATTCTTATATATTTACTATCGTCAGAAACACTGGGGTGTAGCCAAGCGGTAAGGCACCAGACTTTGACTCTGGCATTCGTTGGTTCGAATCCAGCCACCCCAGCCACTCAAATTCAAGCGGGCCATTAGCTCAGTAGGCAGAGCACCTGACTTTTAATCAGGGTGTCCGGCGTTCGAGTCGCCGATGGCCCACCAGGGAAAACCAAGACCCCTCCGAAGTTGGAGGGGTTTTTTAATGTTTCAAATTTACCAATTTTTATCGCAAAATATCGTACTTTATCAGTAGTCAGGTAGTCAAAAAGTAGTCAGAACAACCGTTCGAAAGAGCACTTGATTAGGAGCACCTGATTTGATTTTATGACTTGCTCAGGTGGTAAATATTCTGAATCTGACGTGCGGCCTGGGTGATATGCTCGTCCTGAATGTGGGTGTAAATGTCCTTAGTCGTAGACAGGTCGGCATGGCCAAGGAGGTACTGGCAGGTTTTTGGGGGTATGCCTATTTTATCAAGCGTGGTGGCATAAGTATGCCGCAGCATGTGCCAGGTAAAATAAAAACTAACTTTCTTCTGTATGGGTTCAAGTAGTCGCCTGACTGCCGTCTTGGTCATCTGTGTCCCCTGGGCGGAGGGAATAACAAACATGGACTTCTTAGGCTGAGACTGGAGCATGTCCCAAAGATGCGGGGGAACAGGAATAATCCTTTCCCCCGCTTTGCTTTTTGGAGATTTCTCTTTAGGTTGGTTGTTGACGAACTCCACCGCCTTTTTCACGTGGATGGTCCGCGTATTCTCGTCTAAGTCTGACCACTTCAAAGCCACTATCTCGCCCCGACGCAAGCCGCAGTACAAGGCCAGGTGGATGGCGAGTTCCGCTCTGGTCCCCTTGCATGCCTCCAGGAGCTCCGCTACCTGTGCAGGCGTCAAAGCTTGCCGTTCGTTCGCCGGCACCTCATAGTATTCCGTGTACTGGGCCGGGTTACCACTTATCAGCCCGTTGCGGACCGCGTACTTGAACATCCCGTTTAGGGCCACCAGGACCTGCCGCTGAAGGCTCTTTGATTTGCCTTGTTCGCCCATTTGATTGATGAGGTTCTGGACATGGATGGGCCTCACATCTTTGAGCTTCATATTCCCCAGAGCGGGGAATATGTATTTGTTCAGCGCCAGCAGGTAGCCTTCTTGCGAACTGTTCCCTGTCTTGCCTTCCTTGACAGTCTTCCACCACTTCTCCGCCCACTCCTGGAGTGTGATTTTACTACTGTCGGGAACAACACCTGGGGCGTACTGCATCTTTAAGGCTTCTTTCTTCTCGTTTACTTCCCGGATAGTGCGCCCGTAAACGAATTTAGTCTTTCCGCCGGGCAGGGTGATTTTGGCTTGGTATCGACCGTCTGGACGTTTCTTCATGTTATTTCTTTCTCCCTTCGTTCTCATAAGTGGCCAGGGTACTTTGTGAGCACCCCTTCTTGTTAAAGAGCGTTGTTATCCTCATCGAACGGAATGGTCAGGATGGTAAGTGCAGCGTTTAACGAAGGCATGATAATGGATTGTTCATTTACATAGTCCAGGTTTTTCGGATTTTCCAGCCAGATGCTGGCACGTGTTTGTTTTAATAACTCGCTTGCAGCACCCTTGCTATAAAAGTCATAAATGTGAGCAGCAGGATCCATCGTCTTTGTAGCTCTGATGTAATAGCGAAAGTTTTGGGATTTCTTGAACCACTTTATTTGTCCATTTGCAGATAAAACTATGGCGGCACTGTCTGGCGTAACCTGAAGTAGCCTGACAGCTGCCGCCGTTATCGATACTTCATATTTATCGGCGATTTCCTTTACCGATTCAGCACTATACTCATAAGCCTTGGCGTCCTTTGCTATGTGATGATGTGGCATAAGTAGCTCGCTGGCAAATACATTTGCCTCCCATTCCTGCATTGTGCTGGGGTTGGATTCAAACGTCATAAGATCCGATGCAGAGCAGCCGATTATAAGCAGCTCGTGATGGGGCATATAGTAGTGTCCCAATTCATGTGCGAGCGAAAACTTCTGACGGAGGTGGTAAGGGGTACTGTCGCTGAGAATGATTTTCTTAGCCCCGCTTTGAATGAGTAATACAGCCTCACATTGGCGGAGGGGTTCATAGCAAACCTCGATGTTGAAGTGTTTGCATATCTGAAACGGATCTACCGGGACACTATCTATGTTCAGCAGTTGTAAAAGTTCCCGAGCGTAAATCTCGGCTTGTGAAAGTCGAATCATAGCTCCACCTCTATGTTTGTTGGTTTAGATGACGCAGGATAATTTCTTTGTCTCCTTCTAGGTTTTTTCCGTTAAAGTTCCGTGCCGCCAGAAGGGAATTGCTAGTAGAATTTATGATGCTTTCTATGTCTTTCCTCATAAATCGCCATTCACGACCTATTTTTACAGCTTTAAGACGCCCGTCTCGTATCATATTGTAAACAGTCTGATTACTGACCCTCAGTAAGTCTGCCACCTCAGTAACATTTAATAAATCTGGCCTTTCCTCTGGCCTTAAACTTGCCAGACTTTTCCCTAGCTCCATTAGCATATTAATCTCTTCGAACGGGTAAACTATTTCCCCGCACTCAGGGCACACGAACGCATTTACACCTTCTATAGTCAGCGTATATTTACCCCAGCCAGCTTGTGTCGATATAGTTTTTTCTTCCATCTCGGTGCCGCACATGAAGCACGTTCTTTTTGTCATTTTCGTTTCCTCCTCTTTAGATACCCATTGTGATACTCCCAAACCTCATCAATGGTCCTGCATACCGATACTACCAATGGGAAAGGATAGGCAGCAGCAACGATTACATAAATTTCTGGCCTTCCAGTTGTTGGCTCTTGAAATAACACATGGATATCGTCGAATTGCGTTTGCAACTCTATTACCTTGCCACGTAGAATACATTCAATGACCTGCTCTTTGTCTATAGTCCGTTCTATCATTCTGCACTTAGCATGGTCCGAAAAATCAAGCCACCCTTTTCGTACGCACCCTATTATCCATTGTTCAGGGAAACCTCCCATCAGGGTTCTTCTCCTCTCTATAACTGTATTATAAAATGCTATAAAATGCTATAAATAATTTAGACACATTGATCGCCATTTACTGGAATTAGTGAGGTTATCGTACCTATTCATGCCTCTCCTTCGATATGTTATCGTGAGGCTTCATCACTTCTTCTTTATCCTAGCCTCCAGCACAACCCAATAATCCGCACCTCTTCGGCCGTCAGGACATTTCTTCATCGGGCCTTCCCTTTCATCTTACTTTAGTTACTGCTAGAGACTGCATCGTAACATTTTATCAACAAACGTTCTAGCCTTTTCAGTTCACCGATATCGTTAATAATAATCCTATTGGTGCCATAGGCCTTGACCTCTTCAATACTCATGGAGGTGTCAGCAAGTAAATTGCGGACTTCCTCAATCGGTAGGTTCGGATACACATAATTCTTACTTCCGCCCAGCATTAATCTTATTATCCAGCGGGACGGGCTGCGATAGTTAATGGAAAAGTACGCCGTTGTGTCCTTATACTGGATATCGCTTATATCGCGCCCGTTTTCGGCAAGGATTGCCTTTACTAATTCAAATGCTTCCAATTCTTCTGCTGTTGTAGCTATTTTCCTTTCTGGTTCCTTTTCTGATGTATCGGCTTCTTTTTCGGTTGATCCTGAGCTTGGGGCAGCCAAGCCTTTTTGGACAAGACTGACAAGGGCTTGTGAAACTGAACGCTTAACTATAGGGCGAAAGCGTTCAATAACAGCCGGGGTAATTCTAGATAACTTGCCGGAGATGCTGGCATCGTTCAATAGATACTTAACGAACTCATCTGGTGGGTCCTTGAATATCGATTCTAGTTTAGAAGTAAGAGCGTTGGTAAATTTCAACTCCTCTGCGAAACTGCGGACCGCCTGCACATCAAAGGATTCTTTCCGGAAGTGCATCAATGTATCAATGTCTTCTTGGCTCAGGCAAGTAATAGTGCACTCAAAAAATGGTTCGTCATCCATGATATTGGGTTCGTCAAAGTCGGTATAGAAGCGGTATGTAATTCCGTTAGTGATGACAGCTATTCGGACGGTAGGTGTGGCATTGAAGTAGGCCCTTAACTGCGAGTGGTGTCCTTTCAGAGAATCTCCTACTGGCTTGACTTCGAAAAACATGATAGGGCTATCGTCTTTGCATATCGCATAGTCTATCCGGGCGTTCTTCCCGCCGCCGAAGGCGGCATAGTATTCCGGCTTAACCTCCAAGGGATTAAATACGTCGAACCCCAGTGTCTGGATAAACGGCAGAACCAACGCGTTCTTGGTCATCTCCTCGTTGGTTACGTGGTCTTTGCGTTCTCCAACCTGAGCTGACAGCTTAAGTATGTCTTCTTTGAACCCCACACAACCATCTCCTTTCATAATTGCCCAAATACCCGATACCTTATCATATCCACCGGCACGCCTACACTGGCCGCAAACTGCTCTAGGGTTTCATCTTCCTCCGGCCCCTCCCCCCAGGTCAACAACTCAACCGCAAACATGTGCGCTTCATATTCCATCTTCGACTCCATGAGAGTGTGGTCGGCTATCCAGAAATAGCCGTGGCCGCCTGGGGACAGGACCAGGTGGCCTAATTCATGGGCGAGAACCACCTGCTTTAGCCGCTCAGGGAGGTTGGAATTAAGGATGATCGTGACCTGCCCGGCTATATCAAGTATGATGCCCTTGATTCGCTCGAAGGGGTGTTCGTCTACTTCGATTCCCATCTGTCGGGCCAGGCGATACGGGTCATTGGTTTCCTGCTCGCCGACTAGATACTGAACGGCTTGGTTTATGTAATCTCTTTTCATGGTGAACACCTGCTTGTCCTCGGAGAAGGTGTCGAAAAATGTCGCAAAGGTTAGACATGATAAAACCTGCTACGCTAGCAGTAGCAGGTTGTCGGTTTTGCTATCTATAAGCATCCTTTCTGTGTTCTATTCTTTCGATGTAGACCGTTTTTCTGACATTATCTATGGTGTAGATTATGCGCATACTATTGATATCCCAACGATAGTGCCCGGCCCACTTGCCTCTAAGCTTCCTGATATGTCTGGAAGGGCTGCGAAAAGGGAACTTGGACAGTTCCTGAAATGCCCTATCGATACGCCTTTTTTCATCCTGCGGGAGGCCTAGGTAGTTTTTCTCCACCTTGCTAGAAGTAAATTCAATCACATATCTGTCGGAGGTATCCATCTTATAGTCTCGCCCCGCAGTATGCTCTCTCTGGCTTCATGCAATTCGGCGAGAGCGTCTTTGTCAAGGCATAGTTCTGCCGTAGCCTCCCAGTCCTCCAAAAATTGCCTTAGGTGTGCTACCCATTCATCAGCAGGGTAGCCTTCTAGAATATCGAACAATTCGGCTAGGAACTCCTTCAAGTCTTCTTCAGTGCCCAAGTTATTGTTTAGGAAGTATTCTCTTAAATGTTTCAGTGTCACTTCGCTATCACCCCTCCCGGAATCTGGTATGGTATAAGGGGACGACAGACCGGGGACGAATGGGGGTGTACCCGTCACCTCAAACGTCCTAGCAAGAATAAAGTTCACTCCAACAGTACTTTCCCTTTTGCGACTATCCGATAGTCCAGCCGTAGACCATATCTGTCTTCTAGCAGATGACCAGTTGTTCAGGATATCATCCACTATGTTAATCCCCCTTTACTTGTATTATGCTACTGGGAAGGGCAGGTTGCCAATCTTCTTTGTTACACTAACGGAAAACCAGAAGCTATCGTTTGTTTTCTTGCTGTTGGCTCGCTTGAAACTCGTCCAGTCTTTCCTGTAACCACTTAATAATGTCAGGTACTGACGACATCGGCAAGATTACCCCAATATGGCGTATTCGCTTGACCCTAGTTGTGTTAGTGCTCGCTGGTTCACGTTCTTCTAAATTGTCGGGGAGTATTAAGCGCACAACGTCTGGATATTCAGGGACATCTTCTATGATGTCGAATAAGAGTTCTCCAGCGGGATGTGTTATGCCCCAAAAGCCAGTAGCATGGACGCGACGGTACTCTGGTGGTGTTTCAAACTTAAATTCAATTATCTGTTTACTGTCCTTCACGCCTTATTGTTCCTCCTTCCGAGACGGTTGTTCGCTTTCCTTCTCCCTTTCCCGCTTCCTCTTCTCCCTCTCCCACTTCAGCCTGAGATAGTCCTTTACTTCTTCTATGTCATCTTCCGTCAGCCGCTGCCCCATGAACCAGATCCGGGCTGTCTTCAAAAACTCATCCAGTTCTACATCCGTGGGCGGTGTATCCCTGTACCACCAGGCGGGGGTGGAGGGGTCGGGTTCGGAAGTCTTTTCAGGTTCTTTACTTTCACGAGGCGGTTTAGGTTTGCGAAACCGTTGTGAACTATCCGCGCTTGGGAAACCAAAGACGCCCTCTGGCAGTGATTGGGACACTGTATACGTCTCCGGTTTGCTCTGGCCGGTGGGGAACGGTCGTTTGTCAGGCCAAGCAAGTAATCAGCAGAAGTGCTCAGGGCCTCAGCTAACCGGGCTATATCATCATAATCAGGGTCGGTGTAGCAGCGTTCCCAAGTAGATACCACCTGGGATGAAACGTTGATTTTTGCGCCAATTCCTTTTGTGTTAGTCCAGCAGCACTTCTCCTTTCACGTATACGATCACCTACCATCATACCTGCACCTATTGCTATTGTATCCAAAACTAATGCCGGGCGATAGATAACTAACGTAAATCGAGAGAAATTTTTGTACGACCACTGACAATAACCTACTCCGTTAGTTATGATGAAAGTAACCAAAGGCGTTAGCGACGGGAGGTGAAAGTTTCATCATCAAGCCGCGTACTATAAAGAAATACCAACGGAGTACAGGAGGCAGATACCGGAACATGAAAAGGAGTATTCTCCTTTTGATATCCCTCTTCTCAGTCTTTCTACTATTCTCGGGTGGCTGCACGACGGTCAGCTCCTCTGAAGATGTAGAAGAGTCCCCCGGGTAGGCGCTTACTCAAACAGAACAAAAGAGAATAGACCTATACCTCGCCGCCATGAAAGCGGTATTCGCAGAAGAAAACGGCGGTAGCCAGTTCATTGCGGTAAAGTTGGAGACCCTGGAAGGGTTGACTTCGGAGGGCAAACTGGCGGTGATGGCAGGACTGAAGGATTTGTCCCCTCACGTCTACGACTTTGAAAAGATAAAAGACGACACCAGCAAGTTCAATTTCGACAAGCAGGGAAGACGTGTGTCTGCAAAGAATGGTACATTACTTTGGGTCGACGTGGAGGAGTTCAATGAAGATAGAGCAGTTATCGAAGCTACATCATGGTTTGGAAACCTGGGAGCTGTTTTCCTGAAGTTCGATGCCAGATATGTGGATAACCAATGGGAGCTGAAGGTCATTCGTCGAGCGGTGGCCTGATGTATCCATTCGCAATATTGTGCTGGGTTTTTCTGCTTGCTTCAGAGCCAGTTACTGCTTGTTACTTGTTTCTAGTTCTGTTTTTTGGGGTTATGCAAGACCCTCGAGTAGCATTAACACAGTACCACCACTTTGGAAAACAGGCATTTTGCAAATAAATACACGCGAAGAAACGGGACGGGCCAAGTGAGTTGTTAGTGAAAAGTCGCCTTCGTGAAAGAGACGGAGGCGATTTCCTTTTTTTATGCGCCCGCTCGAACTCCCTGTGAGGCAGGGCTTGCCTGGCACTATCTCAGTCCCCGTTTCGCAGCCCTTTACAACCTACGAATAAAATCGAGCAATCTGTTCAATTGGTCCGCAGAAATGCTCAGCCTGGCTGGCTTTCGATCGAGTCTAGCCAAATAACACACTCCAATCATATGGGCCAGAAGAGTAGTCCTTCAGGTTTACTTTTTCGACGCATCAACGAGTAGCCTATTTCCCATGCCGGTTACTCACGGCTGTTTTTCGTTAAGACCCAAATACTCTTTCAAAGCATTTTGCAGTAAGTGCGAAAAATTCACGTTATGTTCCCGAGCCAGGTCGTCAAGCCACTTGGGTATGGTCAATGTTTTCTTGACAGATCGGTGCTTCATTTCGTCACGGAAAGGCGGCATCCAAGCTTCAACAAGAACCACCACCTGGTTGGGCTCCGCTTTTATCGTGTTTGCGGGGCTGGGATCGGGTATGGCGCAACCGTCTTCCTCCAACCCATAAAGGTGAAGGGCTAACGCTTCTTTTGCCATATACAGGGCTTCTTCGTCAGTATCGCCGCACGTGTAGCATCCGGGCAAGTCGGGAAATTCTACTGATATGCCGTCATTTGCATAGTCAAAGATGGCAGGATATACATATTTGTCCTTACCCATGGTTGAGTCCCCCTTTTCTAATTATTGCGTGTTATGACTCGTCTAAGCCCGCCTGTTTTAAGATACTCTTGACTGTCTTCACAGGCAGGCTTTTTCTCGGATGAGGGATGGTAACTAATCCAGGTTTTGTCGGATGCCTGAATTGATGGTGGCTGCCGCTGATTCTGACCATCATCCAACCGGCTTGCTGTATCAAGCGGATCAGTTCCCTTGACGAGTATGTCTTCGCACGCTTCACCTCGTAAGCTAATTGTAACACGTACAAAAATACGTGACAATCGAAACTCCGGGGAATGGTACTCTCATCAAAAGAGTGCTCCATGGTGCCGCGCAAAAAATATTTGCGCGACCCAATCAAGAGGGCGAGAGGCTTGTATTAGTTAGGAAGATATTATAGGGAGATCATAAAAAAACGCCCTTCGCGGGCGTTACTGCAGCCACAGGACTATGACGCGATAGCTGGAGGCGTTATCCCAGGAAACCAATTGCTCCTCCAGGTCCTTAATCTTCGCTTCAAGCTCCCTCTTCTGTGAGGCATCTTCGGTCGCGGCGAGCTGGGCGGTAAGGCCCCGGTACTGCTCCAAGGTCCGGGCGAACTCCTGGGTCACGTCCCGGGTCTCTTCCTGGTAGTCGACCACCTTACCCAGTCCCATAACCGCGTCTTCCAGGGCTTCCGCCTGAGCGGGATCCACCAGCATTCGGTACACGATCCATTTCTCGCTTCCGGCTGACTGCTGGGCCACCAGCTCCGGTTTGATTCCGTAGCGGGTAGCTATGGCCAGCGCCTGCGACTGGGCCGTAACGAGATCTGCAACCGACAAACGGACCAGGGTGCTAGTTATCTTGCGCTCCTTATTGAGAAACACCCGAGTCTGGGTGGTTGTCCCCGATGGCTTGACCGGAGCACTTGTTTGCCCAGGATTCACAACAGACGTTTGCCCTTCTTGGGACGCTGCTCCGTTCTCCGGCCCAAGTGCGCTGCTACCCGGCTTGACAGAAGGCTCTGACGCATTGCCCGACTGCTGAACCGATCCCGATCCATCTGAATCGCCTGAATCCGCCGTCTTAACTTCTGCCGGGGGTTTCTCCGTCTCATGGGCAACTTCACCAGGACGATGCGGGACATCAGGCTTTACTGCCCACCAGCCGAAAACGAGCACCGCCGCTGCCGCCGCTACCGCCACGAGTTCCTTCCAGCGTCTGAAGGCCACAAACTTGACCTTGGCTTTCCGAGGCTCCACGGCCGCGGCCTCTTCCCCGATCCTGGCCATCACGCGCTCGGAAAAACCGGACGGAGCCACCGCGTCGGGCCGGGCCTGCCTCGAGGCCTGGGACATGTCTTCCCACAGGGCCAGTTCCCGACTGCATTCCCCACACCCTTCCAGGTGCAGGCGCAAGGATACGGCAGAAGCCTCGTCGAGCTCCCCGTCCAACCAGGGCGAAAAAAGTTGTCTCGCATCGACACAGTTCATAATAAGCACACCCTATTATTTTTCGCGTAATGTCTTCACATAAGTATTCCATAAGACATCTGTGTAAATCTGTGCTAATCAGTGTTCATCTGTGGCCGTTAATCTGCGTCTAATCCTTATATCTGTGGCCCTAGAAAGTCCCGTAAAGCCTTTCTTGCCCGGTTAAGCCTCGACCTTACCGTGCCCACCGAGCACTCCATCATCTCTGCTATCTCCTCGTAGCTGTATCCCTCGAACTCCCTCAAGGTCAGGGCTACGCGGAACTCGAAGGGCAGCTTCTTCAGCCCCTCCAAGACCAGTTCCCGCAGTTCTCCCCGCTCGACCGCTTCTAGGGGATCCTCCTCAGCCGCTGCCACCTGGCGAGCCACCTCACCGTCCCCGGTATCCACCGGTTCATCCAGGGAGATTACATTATCCTTCTCCCGACGCCGGGAGTTCAGGTACTGATTCACCGCTATGCGGTACAGCCAGGTGCCGAGGTCCGCGTCGCTTCTGAAAGACCCTATCCCCCGGTAGGCCCGGACGAAAACCTCCTGGGCCAGGTCCTGGGCATCGTCGTAGTTCCCGGTGAGCCGGTAGCACTGGCTGAACACCTTATCCTGGTAAGAGACGACCAGCTTCTCGAACGCTCGCAGGTCTCCAGCTTGCGCCTTTTTCACCAGGTCCTTAGCTTCATTATTGTATTTACCCAACGTCAGACACTCCTGACACGCCGGGCAACCCCGGCTATGTATTTAGACACACATATTTCACAAAAAGTTCCTTCAATTTGAGCCACAGATACCCACGGATGTTAACGGATGGACACAGATAACCTAATTGATAAGAAAATCACGAGATAATAACGGCATTTCCCCTCAGCAGCGCGCTGCGAGAGCCCGCACTTAAAGTCTCTGTGCCGGCAGACCTACTATTCTACTATTACTATAACAGCTTATTCCCCCAGCCTTTTCAAGGTCTTGCCGTGCCGGGCATTTACTCGAGTCAATGCCTCCTCGAACTTCCGGTCGCGCTCAGCATCAGGTAAGGGCGATATAATCAGGCCCTTGCCGTCGGTCGCGATCTTCAGAGGCGTCTTCATGTTGATGTCTAGCAGTTCGAGTACGGCCTTATCAATGATAAGGGCGGCGCTGTTGCCGTGAGTCGTCAGGGTCTTAATCATGCTTGTTACCTCTTGTGGAAGCATGTCATAAATACATTGTATCATGAAACCGCAGCCACAGATGCACCCAGATTATCGCTGATGGGCACAGGTAAAAACAGATCAGAACTCAGAAATAGCATTTCCTAATAGCGATGTTCTGTGCTAAGGAAGCGCGCTGCACTTTTGTGCCGGAACACCCGAACTCCCATTATAAATTAAAGTCAAAAAATTTGTGTAAATCAGTGCTCATCTGTGTTTATCTGTGGCTCAATCCTGTGGCTAATGGTAATCCAAAAAATTCCCTCCGGCCCCGGGAACTTTTTCACCCCCTTCCGTGTCTAACTAATACAGACAGCCGTATCCCAGGCATCACAGCCCAGTCACACCAGCACACGCGAACGGCTGCACGCTAGAAAGGGAGGGATGGACAAGAAAAAGCGGCTTCTATCGGGTTAGCACTCGATGATCACCTCTCTACGGAGGCTTCCGCCTCAAGACCACCTAGCAACATAAAAGAAGGAGGGAAACTAATTGCGTAAAGCAAGAAACAGCAAACTAGCTCTATTACTAGTACTCACCATGCTGGCAACCCTGTTCGTAGCAATACCGACAGCAAGCGCGGCGACAACGTACAGCGCAGCCACCACGGCTACCTTCGATCCCTCAACTAGCGGGGCTGCCACGCAGAATTTAGGTTATGCGCAGATCAGTATCGATCCGTTGCTAGCAAGTACTAGCGAAGCACTGATTGAAGTTAGGGATTCCGGAGGGAATAAGCTAGAGATCACTGCCGTGAATGATTACCAAAACCTAACAGACGGCTGGAGTGGAGGTAACATATCGCTAGCCAGAGTAAATGAGTACACGTACAAGATTACCATTTCACCGGGCGCGGGCAATGCCGGGCTGGAATTCAAGTATGCCCTCCAACTCCAGGTCAACGCAAAGGGCTGTGCCAGTGGGGACGTTACCTTGAAGATCAGTAAGCTGTCTGGCCAGCTCAGTAGCGGAGAAGTAGTGGTTGGTAAAGCTACGGGAGCAACAGTTACTGCGGAGACGCTGTCAGTAGATACTATCACCGAAAGCGGCGGCTCCGTTACGATTAGGCTCACTGAGAACGTCGGAGACGGACTCGAACAGGGCGACAGAAGCGTCAAGCTGGTTTTGCCTAACGGGTTTACTTGGGACAACGAGTCGTGCGAGGTAATTACTGGCAACATCGAATGTGATGTACAGCATGATGGCAACAATGCCCGTTACCTCTACTTAATTGTGGACGACCTATCTGAGACCCACAGTAGATCCATCATTGATATCACAGCGGATATAGTTGTTGACGAAACCAAGGCGAATTACGGTGATGTTAATGTCAGCATCAGCGGTGATTCCTCGGTTACTCCTTCAAGTTTGACGGTCGCGCGATACAGCGAGACTGGGGTAGAGGTTACCGTTGAAAACAAGACCACGGTAGTAGCTGGTAAGGTCAAGCAAGAAATAGGCGATATAGTCATTTCGGAAAACGCGCCCGAGTCGCTTGTAAATGGTAAGACTATTACCATAACCTTACCTGCCAATGCGAAGTGGGCTGAGCTTCCTGACGTTGATGAAGAACGAGTCGGGGTCGACCAGGCGAACGTTCGTATAATTGGAACCGATGGAAGAACCATAAGATACACGGTAAACGATACGTCCGATGGTGAGACTAAGGGTGGCGTATTGAGATTCAAGAATGCTACGGTAAACCTAGCAGTTAATGCAAGTGGTGAACTGAAGGTCGATATAAGTGGAACAGCAGGAGCGGATAAGAAGGGGCTAGTCGTAGCAGACATTAAAGCTCCGCTGGCTTCGGGTAACATTTCCAAGCCTGAAGTTAAGATCGGTATCCAAAACCAGGCGGCTGGCGATATAGTACTTGTAGAAAACCAGGCTGGCGCTCTTGCGGCGAATAAAGACCTGATTATATTACTTCCTTCCGGATGCGAGTTTAGCGAAGCTCCGACGGTTAGCGTTATTAAGGGAGACCTAGAGATTGACGAACGGAACGTGGATGCGGACGAAGGAGTGCTGACAATTCCCATTACGGGCGAGAGTACAACTGCGAGCGAGATACAGATCAGCGGCATCAAATACGATGTGGACCGTACAGTCGAGGAAGGAAATGTCAAAGTGAAGGTGCAAGGTGACGCAGTAAATGAAGTTAATGACATGGACAAAATAGAGGATGAGTTTACAGACGCCGATGCAGATGTCGGAGACTTTGGAATTGATCTTAACAATGATGCCGATGCTGATTATACGTTCGACGCGAGTGGTGCAGATGCAGGAATGTTCCCGGCCATTGAGACGGCGCTCGAAGTTGTCAATGCTATCTGTATCACCCCGGCTCCTGGTCAGACCAAGGGCAGTGCGGTGTTCACTCTGGGCCAAGCCAGCTACACGCTGAACGGCTCGACCGTCAGCATGCCGGTTGCTCCGTATGCTAAGAACGGGCGGACTTACCTGCCGCTCAGGTTCTGCGGCAACGCCATCGGCATCGATGACGCCAACATCTATTGGGACAGCGCTACCAAGAAAGCGACCCTGAAGAAGGATAGCACCATCGTTCAGGTCGTACTCGGCAGCCAGGCCTTGTATGTGAACGGCGTACAGGTAGCGACCATGGACGTTGCTCCTGAGGCCAAGGACGGCTACACCATGCTGCCTATCCGGCCCGTACTCGAAGCCTTCGGCGCCAAGGTAACCTATGACGCCGCTACTCAGGCCATCAGCATCGAGTACTAGGAGTAAGTCCACAGCCTAAACGGCAAAAAGAAAGGCTCGGATCCATCGATCCGGGCCTTCTTTTATCCTTAGACGCAGATTTACGCAGACGTTGGACGCAGATCATCATTAAAGTTCCCAGCGGGAAGGTTCTTGTGTTGAGTTTTTCTGGAGGGGCGCGACCGCCGGCGGGGATTCGGGACTGCTAATGATCTAATTTCCTAGCTCGCGCTTGAGCACTAACACTTCATTCAAAGGAAGGCCGGTTATTTCGGCCACGTCCTCGGGCGAAAACCCTTTTTTCAGAGCTGTCCGGGCAGTTTCTATCTTTGCCTCGATTTTTCCTTCAATTCTCCCCTCTATTCTCCCTTCTATTCTGCCTTCAATTCTCCCTTCTTTTCTGCCTTCTTCTTTTATCCACTGTTCAATCTGGGTCATCGCTATCACCTCCAATAAACGTTCTTTCTGAGCGTCTGTCATATATTTGTCGCTCAAAGCTATAATAGCAGCAAACACCAAATTCTGCTTGTCGTCCCTTATTTTCTTGGCCAGTGCCGCCGCCTTTAATGCCATTTCTCCCTCGCTTTCCTCATGTTTCATCAAAGGAAGAAATATCAGCTGCACCACCTCGCTTTTGCTCAATTCTTCCCCGCTTTCAATCTTCTGGCTTAGGTGTCGGTAGTTCTCTTCTCCATCTAGACGGTTTAAGTGGACGTTCTTTACTTTGTATACCAGTGAGCCGCATTCAAATCCGTCTTGTGCTTCTTTTACTCGGCCCGAATATATTACCACGGTTCTTATAGTACGCCAGTAGCGGTCAAGCAGTTTCAGATCGTAGCCTGCGAAGCGGTGAAGATCATTTCTGGTTGCTGGGGACGTTTGAAATTCCAGGTGCAAGAGAGTTTCATCTGCCAGGCGAAAAAGAAAATCACACGCGTTCCTCCTTAACTTCAGCGGTGGGCAGTACGGTCGGGAGCATATCGACTATGGGCGGAACATCGAGACCGATAGCCTCCAGGGTCTGCCCGCGGAAGGCTTCGGCTGTGGCCTTAAGAATGATGTCGTCTCTCTGGCGGCTTATTCTAGTCTCCATTCAGTGATTTCCTCCTTGGCTCCATTATACACAGCAAGCGTCTTGGCCAGCAAGCGATTGAGAAAGTCATCCACAGGCTCAAAATGGGTCCTAGTTACCGCTTAATAACTGTGTCTTCTTTACTACTAACTCTAACTACCTAGGTGGACGCACGTGGGGGCGGGAGCTATAATATAACCAGGGAGGGATGATAACTGGAGCCGAGTATAAGCCGCCAGGCGAATGACGTAGTCTTAAAAGCCACAGCCGAAGCCTTCAGGGGTGAGGCTTTGAAAGCGATAGGACTGGACCTCCCGCCGATACGAGATATGCTTCCCACCGTAATCCCGGTAGCTGAGGTCAAAGAAGAACGGATAGACTTTTTGTTCCGCTTAGAAGACGGCAGCCTTTTACACCTGGAGTTTCAGACGACCGCAGCGACCAGAGCTGACATGGAGAGATTTGCCGGTTACGACTTAAAACTGTTGGAAAGATATCGGGAAATAATAAGGACGGTCGTAATATATTCAGGAAGGGTTAAAGAAGCACCGGTTGGGTTTGACGGAGGGTCTCTCGTATATCGGGTAACGAACGTATACCTGAAGAGTTGGGACGGGGAAAAAGAATACGAATATCTAAGGGAGAGAATCGATCGTGGAGAGGAACTGAGCAGGGCTGAGATAGTAAGGCTAATATTTCTTCCCTTGATGAAGCACGATGGCGCGGAAGGGGAAGTAGCGATAAAGGCGGCGGAGCTGGCGAAGAGAATAAGAGACGAGAAGCAGAACCTGGTATTTGCCGCGATAATAGCGCTGAGCGACAGGTACATGACGGAGGCGCAGAAAAAACGTTTGCTGGAGGTGGTAACGATGACCCAGATTGAGCAGTGGATAAGAGAAGAGGGAAGAAAAGAGGGTAGAATTGAAGGAAAGATCGAGGGAGAGCGTCAGAAAGCCTTGAACGCTGCCCGGGTGGCATTGAAGAAGGGGATAATGCCCGAAGACGTAGCCGAGATCACCGGACTTTCGCTGGACGAGGTGCTGGCCATAAGAAAAGAGATGGGGAACTAGGGAGGAAACCGGACACGATTTGCTCGAAAACTGGTCGAAAATAAGAGGACCTGGGTCACAAGACCCGGGTTTTTTCATCCCGAGACGCAGATTTGCGCAGATTCTCAAACTAATCTAGACATGACTTCCGTGCGGACTATGATGGGACTATGATTGCGCTGAAAGGTCTTAGGGTATGTACAAAGGGGAAATCGTTTGCTTATCTGTGTCTTCCTTAACCACCCCATACATGTTATACTTATTGTATAACATGTACCCAGGGGGTTTTAGAATGCGTGAAAAGACGCGCCTTAAGGCTATTAGGTTTCCCGAATCCCTTGTCCGTGACTTAGGCAAGTATGTTCGACAGGGTAAACAGAGCCAGTTTATTATCAGGGCTACCGAAGAAGCACTCTTACGCCTGAAGCAGGCAGAGGCTCTTAAAGAAGCTCATGGTTTGTTCAAACCCGATGAATACCCCGAATTTAGGGACCGGGAGAGCACTGAAAAATGGGTGAGAAACCTGCGGCAAGAAGCCGACAAGAGGGTGTCCGGGTGGTCAGAGCGTGAAAAGTAAACGAGGAGTAGAGGCATTCCTCCTTGACACGACTGCGCTGATTGATTTTTTGCGGGGCGACAGAGAAACCCTTGCTCTCTTGCAAGTCCTCTCAGAAAAGGCTCGCTTAGCCGCCTGCCCAATAACCGTAGCCGAGGTTTTTGCGGGTGCCAAAGAAAAAGAACTGCCGGGAGTAGAACGCTTCTTGTCCAGCCTCAAATTCTATTCCATAGATTATGAAGCGTCGCGCTTGGCCGGGCGCTGGCGCTACACTTACGCAAGGGCAGGTGTTACTCTGAGCTTGCCGGATACCCTCATCGCAGCGGTAGCCGTACTCAACAACCTGGCCCTGGTAACGGCCAATCGCAGGCATTATCCAATGGAGGAGTTAATTGTCATTACTCACTGAAAAGGATGGCCCCGCCTGGTTCTCGTGCCGGGTTTTCTGTTTGATACCCGGTTGACCGGTCGGTCGGTCGGGAGTATACTGAACGGTAAGGAGGACTGTATTTCGGACAGGGGAGGATACATAGTATGAAGCGTTGGTTAAAGTCGTTGAGGAAGGTACGGGTGGGCAAGGGGATCCTAGGCCTGGGGCTGGCTTTTGCCCTGCTGGTGGCACAAGGAGGTTGGCAGGCGGCGCAGGCTAAGGAGCCGGCAACTCCCGAGCTCAGCCTGAACCGGGCCATCGAGCTCGCTCTGACGCAGTCGGAGAGCGTGAAGAAGGCTACCAAGGAAGTGGACCGGACGGAGGAGTGGAGAAACTACCGCTCAGACCAGCTCGACTACACTCCGACCGAGCCCCCGGGGAACGCCTTGGTGGAGGTGGCTTGGGCTCAGCTACTCAGCGCTGATCTTTCCTGGCGCATGAGCAAGAAATCGCTGACGGCAGAACAGGATAAGGTGGCTCTAGATACCTGCAAAAAATACTTCGACGTTTTGGCTGCCCAGGAGAAGCTGAAATCCGCAGAAGCGTCGCTCAGCAACGCGCGCAAGCAGCTGCAGGTGGCCCGAGCCCTGTACAACGTGGGGATGGCTACCCAGGCGGCCCTGACGGCGGCGGAGGCGCAGTACCAGGCGGCCCAGGCGACCCTGAACGCAGCACAAAATGACCTAGATAAGGGGTATGTCCTTTTGAACCAGCTGGTCGGGCTGTGGCCGGAAGACCGACCGGTGCTCACCGATAAGGTGGACTTCAAGGCCCTGCAGATCACGAACCTGGACTACGAGGTGGAGAAGGTCCTGGAGTCCTGCCCGACGGTGTGGCTGGCCCAGGAGACCGTGACCATGAAGAAATACCTGGAAGACATGACCCTGTACACCGGTGAGTACCGGCCCTACCAGGCCCGCAAGATCGAGGTCGAGCAGGCGGAGCTGGATGCCCTGACGACCAAGGAGATGTTCGAGCGGATTACCCGGTCGCTGTATTACGGGGTGAAGAACCTGGAAGAATCATACGCCGGGGCTGAACAGGGGGTGCGGGCGGCCCAGGAGAACCTAAAGGTGGTGAAGGCGAAGTACGAGGTGGGCCTGGCTACTTCGGCGGAAGTGGCGGCTGCCGAGAAGTCGCTGGCTGAGGCTCAGTACACCGCTTACAACCTGGCCTGCCAGCACGCTTACATGAAGCTGGCCTTCGAGAAACCGTGGGCGTATCTATCGAGCCTGAGCAGTAACTAGAGCCACAAGCCACAGATGCACACAAGCTTGTAACCACAGATGAACACTGATAGGCACTGATTGACACAGATGAAGAACTTAAAATCACCGGAATCACATCTAAAACTTACAGGCGACGCGGACAAGTCTTCAACTGTTGCTTGTAGCTAACTGGTATCTAAGATGCAAACAATGGATATCTTCCTGCAGTGTTAGCAGTCCCATCAGTGTAAATCCGTGTTAATCTGTGTGTATCTGTGGCTTATTAGGGTTTATCCTAGAAAGGAGTGGAGAAGGGGTTGTGGGAGAGGGTTAGGAAGGTCTTGGCCGGGCTGGCGGTGTTGGTTCTTTTAGGCACAGGAGCAGCCGGCTGCGGCAATAAAAAAGAGCAAGCGGTCGAACCGTCCCAGATTCCGGTTCAGGTAGAAAAAGCCAGGCTGGCCGATGTGGAGAAGATAGCGGTATACAGCGGAACCTTGAGGGGAGTAGAGGAAGCTGTCGCCTACCCCAAGCTCTCGGCGGCAGCCGGGGCAGTGAAGGTAGTCGAAGTCATGGTCAAGCCGGGGGACCGGGTGTCGCAGGGCCAGACCCTGATCCGGCTTGATTCCGGTGACTTGGAGTACCAGATCCGGGCTTACGAGGCCCAGTTGGCAGGGCTCGTGGCTCAGAGGGAAGGGGCCCAGGTTCGGCTGTCGAATTTGAAGCAGACCCTGGATCGAACCAGGTTTTTGTATGATCAGGGGGCTGTGTCCAAGTCTGACCTGGAAAGGGCTGAGACCGAGTACGAAGCGGCGGTGGCGGGTTTGAAACAGATCGACGCCGGCATCGCCGGGGCCCAGGCTAACCTGGACAACGCCCGCCGCAACCTGGCCAACTGCAACGTGCCGTCTCCCGTAGGCGGTACCGTGGGAACGGTCAACGTAAGCGCTGGAGACAGCGTGACAGCCCAGACCCCGGTGGCGGTCGTCTCGAACACGTCCCGGCTCGAGGTCCAGGTGAACGTGGCCGAAGCCGAGGCAAGCTATGTCAAGCCCGGAGCCCAGGTTAAGGTCTACGTGCAGGCGGCATCGCCGGAGCCGTTCACGGGAATGGTCGACACGGTGGCTACGACGGCGGACAGCCGCATGAAGACATATCCGGTCAAGATCCTGCTCGACAACCCGAAAGGAATCTTGAGGTCAGGGATGTTTGCTGAGGTGCACCTTCCTACCCTGGTCAGGCGCCAGGTAGTGGCGGTTCCCCAGGAGGCGGTCGTGGCCAAGGGAGCCCGCCGGGTGGTGTACGTGGTGGACTCGAAGAGCATGGCCCATGAGAGACCTGTAACCGTAGGGATAGAGAACGAAAACCTGGCCGAGACTACGGAAGGGCTAAAAGCTGGCGAGCCGGTTGTGGTAAAGGGATCGACCCTCATCCGCGACGGGGATAAGGTAAAGGTTGTGGCAGGAGGCGTTGACAAGTGAGGCTTTCGCGGTTTGCAGTTCACCGCCCGGTCACCGTAGCCATTTTGGTAGGCGTCTTGATAGTCCTCGGCATCGTGGCTTTTTCCCGGCTGGCGGTGGATCTCTACCCCGACATTAAACTGCCGGTGGCGGCAGTCATAACCACCTACTCCGGGGCCGGCCCGGAAGAGGTGGAATCCCAGGTGTCGCGGCCTATCGAAAGCATCATGGGCACCCTGGCCAACGTGAAGGAGATACAGTCCAGGTCGGCCCCGGGCTCGTCCATCGTCATTGTACGCTTCAACTGGGGCACCGATATGGATTTTGCGACCCTTAACATGAGGGAAAAGCTGGCCTTGATCGAGACCTACCTGCCGGACGGGGTAGATAAACCGACGGTGGTGAAAATGGACCCCACCATGATGCCCGTCCTCCAGATAGGGGTTACCGGCGGTACAGATCTTGCCCAATTGCAGGACCTGGTGGAAGACAAGATTAAGCCGGAGCTGGAGCGGATCGACGGGGTGGCTTCGGTGGTCCTAACCGGTGGACTGACCCGTGAGGTTAGAGTGGACGTTGACCCGGTGAAGCTCGCCAACTACGGCCTGACCATGAGCCAGATTACCCAGGTTCTACGGGCCGACAACTTCAACCTGGCGGGAGGGACTGTAAACCACGGCGACCGGCAGCTTTTCATCCGCAGCCTGCAGCAGTTTGAAAACATCGATGACATCGAGAACGTGGCCGTTACTACCCCTGCGGGAGCCAATGTGCTGCTTTCCCAGGTAGCGGAGATAACCGACGGCTATAAAGACGCGGAACAGTACACGCGGGTAAACGGAAAGCCCAGCATCGGCATCCACATCCTGAAGCAGACCGATGCCAACTCGGTCAAGGTGTCGGAGAAGGTTCGAGCGACCTTGCAGGAGCTGAGCAAGACCATTCCCGGCGGCATTGAGGTCGGGGTGGTCTTCGACCAGGCCGATTTCATAAACCAATCGATGGGCACCATCAAGCGGTCCATGCTGGAAGGGGCACTCCTGGCCATGCTGGTCATTTACGTGTTCCTGCGCAGCGTGCCCAGCACCCTGGTCATCGCAACTTCTATACCGCTGTCGGTGGTTGCCACTTTCCTTTTGATGTATTTTTCTAAAATGACCATGAACATGGTGACTATGGGCGGGGTGGCTCTGGCCATCGGGCGCATCGTGGACGACTCTATCGTGGTCCTGGAAAGCATATTCCGCCACCGCCAGGCCGGCAAACCTGCAGTTCAGGCCGCCGTGGAGGGGGCGTCCGAAGTCGGCAACGCCGTTATGGCCGCGACTTTCACTACGGTGGCCGTGTTTTTCCCGGTGGTGTTCGTGGAAGGCATCTCCGCCATTTTGTTTAAACCGCTGGCGATGACCGTTTCTTTCGGGATACTGAGCTCCTTGGTGGTGGCCCTCACTATCATTCCCCTCCTTTCCAGCCGGATGATGACCGGGGACATCGTGCATGAGGTGAAAACGGAAGAAGGTTTATCCGGCCCCCGTCGTGTTCTGGCACGGCTCTATCTTTTCCTCGACAGCCTGGGCGAGCGCTACCGTCGGGTCATCCGCTGGGCCTTAGGGCACAGGCGGCTGATAGTGGTTACCGTAACAGTGCTGATGGTAGCAAGCGTAGCCCTGGTGCCTCTCATAGGAGCTGAGTTTTTGCCCAAGTCTGATGCCGGCCAGATAGGTATCACCATAGAAATGGATAAAGGAACAGTGCTGCAAGAGACTGACCGAGTAGCATCCAAAGTCGAGGCACTGGTCAAAGCAATACCCGAGGTTACCACGGTGTTTACCAGTGTCGGCTCAGAAGGCAGCATGATGTACATGACCGGGGCCTCAAGCACGGACACCTCTACCTTGAAGGTCATGCTCTGCAAGAAAAGCCAGCGCAGCCGTTCTACGGCCGAGATTGCAGAAGAAATCCGGAAGAAGACAGGCGATATTCCGGGGGCAAAGATCACGGTTACCGAGGTTGACCCCATGATGACCGGCATGTCTTCTTCTACGCCGGTGAATATTGAGATCTCGGGTGACGACCTGGAGGTGCTCAAGGGGCTGTCTGACCAAGCGGTTGACATCGTGCGCGCGGTGGCAGGTACACGGGAGGTCCAATCGAATCTGACGGAAGGCAAACCCGAAGTCAGGATCAAGGTGGATCGTCGCAAGGCTGCTTATTACGGCATCACGCCGGGCCAGGTGGCGCAGACGGTGCAGGCTGCTTTCGAAGGCACGGTCGCCACCCGCTACCGGGTGGAGGGGGACGAAGTCGACGTGCGCGTCCGCTACCAGCCCTCGGCTCGGGATGACTTGTCGGAACTGGGTTCACTTATGATAACCACAACCAGTGGTGCCCAGGTGCCTTTGAGCCAGGTAGCCGAATTCGAACTGGCGCGGGGGCCGATGACCATTACCAGGATCCACCAGGTACGAACTGCCCAGATAACGGCCAACATTTCCGGACGCGACCTCAACAGCGTGATACGGGACATCCAAAAACGTATGGATAAAGAACTGGTGCTGCCTACGGGTTACACCGTCAAGTACACGGGGGAAAACAAGGAGATGGTGGAGTCCTTCCAGAGCCTTTTGTACGCCCTGCTTTTGGCGGTGGTCCTGGTGTACGCGGTCATGGCCATACAGTACGAATCTTTCTTCGACCCGTTCGTTATCATGTTCTCGGTGCCGACCTGTTTCATCGGCGGGGCTTTCGGGCTGGCGGTTACGGGCAGAACCTTCAACGTGGTCGCCTTCATCGGGGTCATCATGCTGGTGGGTATCGCGGTCTCGAATGCCATCGTTTTAGTCGACTATATCAAGACCCTGCGGGAACGGGGAATGGAGCGGAACCAGGCCATAGAGGAAGCCGGGGCCGTAAGACTGCGCCCGGTATTGATGACGGCCCTCTGTACCATCATCGCCCTTTTCCCGCTGGCCTTGGGCTTGGGTGAAGGGGGAGAACTAGAGGCACCCTTGGCGACGGTGGTCATCGGGGGATTGACGGCATCGACGGTGATTACCCTGGTCCTGGTGCCGGTGGTATATACGATATTCGACGACTACGGGCGCAAAATCAGCGGGTGGATCAAGAGACGGAAACAGCAAGCCACAGATGCACACTGATTATCACAGATGAACACAGATTTTTTAAAAAATGAGACACAGATTGACGCAGATTTAATTAACAAAATAATATTAAAATAATAATATTGAATTATAATAAGTTAGTCCATTAGCACCTTATGCTGACCTCACCTGTAGTATTCTATGCCTCATCCTGA